>NZ_SZZU01000001.1:0-310294 GCF_009829985.1 Pantoea sp. Aalb | reverse complement strand
CGAATAGTTAATTTATTTTGTGGTAATTTTACATAATAATCTTTAAATAAATTCATTTCTATATTTTTAAAGTAAACTACAATTTCAGAGCATTTAGTCGATAAACGTTTACCTGTACGCAAATATAACGGGACACCTGACCATCGTCTGTTATCAATATCAACTCGAATTACTACAAAAGTTTCAGTAGTACTATGTTTATTTGCTCCTTCTTCTTCTAAATATCCTGGTACTTTCCTACCTTGTATAAACCCAGATGTATATTGTCCACGTACTGTTTTTTCATGAAAATTAGCTTGATCAATACGTCGAAGTGATCGTAATACCTTTACTTTTTCATCGCGGATAGAATCAGCGCTTAAATCAGATGGTGGTGACATAGCAATCATAGTCAGGACTTGTAGCAAATGATTTTGAATCATATCACGCATTTGACCAGCTTTATCAAAATATCCCCAACGACCTTCAATACCTACTTCTTCTGCAACGGTAATTTGAACATGGTCAATAGTACGATTATCCCAATTATTGATAAAAATAGAATTGGCAAACCGTAATGCTAATAAATTTAGAACAGTTTCTTTACCAAGATAATGATCTATGCGAAATACCTGACTTTCTTTAAAAAATTTTTCAACACTGTCATTAATCTTTTTTGAGGTTTCTAAAGAATTACCAAGTGGTTTTTCCATAACTACACGTGCTGATTTTCCATTAAGTTTAGCGGTTCCAAGACCTTCACAAATAGCTCCAAAAGTATGTGGGGGCATTGCTAAATAATTAATAGTAATGCGATTTTTTTGATCAAGCATTTGTGCTAGTTTAAGAAAATGAGTACTGTAATTGACATCGAGATTACAAAAATCAAAACGATTTATAAATTTACTCCATAAGACTTCATCAATTTTTTCGTTCATGAAGGTTTTTAGTGATTCATTTACTACTTTAGTATAAGCTGCTTTATTCCAATTTGCTCGGCCTACACCAATAATACGTGTAGTTTCATGAATCTGTCCAATTTTTTCTAGTTGATATAGTGAAGGTAATAATTTACGACGTGCAAGATCTCCTTTTGCTCCAAAAATAACTAAATCGCATGCTTGGACTGTTTGTTTTATTGTCATTTTTTTTCTCATTATAGAATATAATGAATATTTAATCATCTTCATTATTAAATGAATTTATATTGTATTTTTACGATAAGATTAATTTTAAAATCTTATAAAAATATATTTATTATTTTAAAAGAAAATATTTTTATAAATATAAATAATCATACTTATTTATATTTAGTAAATATATATTTACTATAGTAATTTAAAGATGATAAAAATCTTATTTATCTTAATAAAAGATAAAGTTTACAAAAATACAAGATACTTTGTTTTGAAAAATATGTTAATAATTTGATACATTAATAAATATAAGATGATATAAAAACTATTTTTATAAATATGAGTTAATTATTAATTATTAAGATCTATAGTTTAAATATAAATTATTTAATAATATATAAATAATTTTATATATTATTAATACTTTAAATATAAATATTGTTATTGAATATAATAGATTTAATATGAAAAATCATATTTTATTTATTAATTTATATGATAAATATATTGGTTTTATTTGAAATATGCTAAAATCAATTAGGAAAATTCATATAAAGTTATTTTAAAGAAAAGTAGTTTTTATAAATAAAATTTCCGATTAAATCTGTTATAAGTTTTTATTTATATTTATAGATATAAATAAAATTTACAATACTTTAATGTTAATAATGTCAATTTACAATTTATTGATAACTAATTTGTTATCCATTGTTTAGATATTTGCGTAGTTGTATAAACTACATTAGTTTTTAAAATAAATAAATATATTAAGTTTTTATCTAAAAATAAAAACAATAAATTTTTATATGATTATATTTAATAAATTATAACAATACGATGTCAATGGAGTCTTCATGTTTAGACGTTTTAGAAGAACTAAAATAGTTACAACATTAGGACCTGCTACAGATCGTGATAATAACCTTGAAAGGATTATAATAGCAGGTGCTGATGTTGTACGCTTAAATTTCTCTCATGGTACATTAGAAAATCATCAGAATCGTGCTAATAAAGTACGTCAAATTGCATCTAAATTAGGCAAACACATAGCTATCTTAGGTGACTTACAAGGACCTAAAATTCGGATATCAACTTTTAAGGATAATAAAGTTTTTCTTTATATTGGAGACCAATTTATTTTAGATGCTCATCTTAAAGAAGGGGAAGGAGATAAAGAAAAAGTTGGTATTGATTATAAAAGTTTGCCAAAAGATGTTATACCAGGAGATACTTTACTATTAGATGATGGTCGTATTCAGCTTAAAGTTCTTAAAGTTCAAGATATGAAAATTTTCACTAAAGTTATAGTTGGCGGTATATTATCTAATAATAAAGGTATCAATAAGCTTGGTGGTGGTCTTTCTGCTGAAGCACTTACAGAAAAAGATAAAAATGATATTATGATTGCTGCTAAAATTAATATTGATTATCTGGCAGTTTCTTTTCCTCGTAATGGACAAGATATGAAATATGCTCGTAGTTTAGCAAACGATGCAGGTTGTTATGCTAAATTAGTAGCAAAAATAGAACGTGCTGAAGCGGTTGCTACACAAAAAGTGATTGATGATATCATTTTAGCCTCTGATGTAATTATGATAGCACGAGGTGATTTAGGTATTGAAATCGGTGATCCAGAGCTAATTGGTATTCAAAAATCATTGATTAGTCGTGCTCGTCAATTAAATCGTACTATCATTACTGCAACACAAATGATGGAATCCATGACAATTAACCCCATGCCTACTAGAGCTGAAGTTATGGATGTAGCAAATGCAGTTTTAGATGGAACAGATGCAGTTATGCTGTCGGCAGAAACGGCTACAGGTCAGTATCCAATAGAAACTGTATCAGCAATGGTTAAAGTTTGCTTAGGAGCAGAAAAAATTCCAAGTGTGAATATTTCTAAACATCGCCTTGACGTTCAGTTCAATAATATTGAAGAAGTAATTGCTATGTCAGCAATGTATACAGCTAATCATCTACAGGGAGTATCAGCTATTATTACTATGACAGAATCAGGTTATACTGCACTTATGACATCCCGTATAACTTCTGGTTTGCCAATTTTTGCTATGTCACGTCATGAAAGTACGTTAAATTTAACAGCACTGTATCGTGGTGTTATACCTATTTATTTTAATAATAATGATGATGGTGTTGGAGCAGCTTATCATGCAATTAGCTTATTACGTAAAAAAGAATTTCTTATTTCTGGAGATTTAGTCATTGTAACTCAAGGTGATGTTATGGCAATGACTGGCACTACAAATACTAGTCGTGTTTTACGTGTAGAATAATATTAAGTATTAAAGTATTTAATATAATATAATTATATTATATTCTAATATAAGGTATTTTAGTGAAAAATATTTTATTATAAAAAAGTAAATTAAATTAGATTTCTTTATTTTTCCTTATGGATATATATCCTTACGTATATAAGGTTCAATCTCTCCTTCTTTTCTTGTTTTTAGTAATTTTAGACTCCAAGTATATTGTTCAAGGTGTGGTCGTACAAGTATTTCAACTTCTTCATTCATGCGACGAGCCAATGTTTTATTGCTAGCATTTATTAAATCATCCATTGGTTGACGTAAATAAATTTCTAACCTATGAGTGGCACTATTATATACTGAAAAAAGAGGAACTACGCGAGCTTGACAAACTTTCATTAATCTTCCTAAAACAGGCATAGTAGCTTTATACGTGGCAAAAAAATCTACGAATTCACTATTTTTAGCTCCGTGATCTTGATCTGGAAGATAATAACCATAGTAACCTTGACGAACCGAACTAATAAATGGTTTGATTCCATCATTACGCGAATGTATACGACCACCAAAACGACGACGTATAGTATTCCACATATAATCCATAAGTAAATCGCTTTGATTATGAAACATAGCTGCTATCATATGCCCTTCAGATGCTAGTAACATTGCTGGCATATCTAAACACCAACTATGTGGTACAAGAAAAATAATATTTTCTTTTTTAGCTTGGAGTTCATCGATAATCTCGCGTCCATACCAATCTACTCGTTGACGTAAGCGTGCTGGATTACGCATTCCTAATTCTGTCATCATTACTATTGCTTGAGGAACGGTTGAAAACATTCGATCCGTAACTTCTTCACGTTGTATTTCACTTAATTCAGGTAGACAATAAAAAAGATTAATAAGTGTACGACGACGTGCATTTTTTGCTGATTTACCGATAAATTTACCTAACCTGCTAAGAATTGGATCTCGCATTTTTACAGGTAGCATAGCCATACTTATTAATATGCCTATTACTAGCCAGCTACGCCAATATTTAGGTTTCAAAAAAGAAGAATGGAAAACGGGAATAAATCCAGTATTATGTTTATTTTTATTTATCACAATTATACCTTTAAAAAATAACATAAATAATCAACTCCTATTATTTAGGATAGTTGATTTTATAAAACTGATATATCCATATCATTAGGTAAGTAAAACGAGTAAATTTTATTTACTATATAATTATTTGTAATCAATCTAATTAAATCACAAATTAATACGTAGTAATCATACTTAATATTATATGCTATATATTATATGCTCTGTTCTTTTTTATCGGAAAATCGTATTTGCTAAATATGTTATCTAAAATTATTAGGATAAATGCTATTGATTAATAATATCTTATATCAAATGAATTTAATCTTTAATAATTTTCTTAATAAAGATTTAAAATCTATATAATTTTATCATAAAGAAAAAATATTTAAATAAATATCTATCTTACTTTTACGTACGTTTGAATATTATATTATTCATATATAATATAATGATATTTTATTTTAATCTTTGAGCAAACAACTCTTGTATTGGTTTGATAATTGTAAAAGAAATTTTGTATAACTATCTTTAGATAAATTAATATTTATGCCTAATGGATCAAGAATAGCTTTATTTATTTTAATCCCACGAGATACAGCATTAATAATAGATGGAGTAAATTGCGGTTCAGTAAAAATACATATAGCTTTTTTCTTAATAAGTTGTTTTCTTATTTGATATAAATGTTTTAGTCCTGGTTGAATGTCAGGATTAATAGTAAAATAACCTAAAGGTGATAAATGATAATGTTTTTCAAAATAGCTATATGCATCGTGAAAAACAAAATAACCTTTATTCCGTACAACTGTCAGTTGTTCTTCAATATATTTATCTACTGTATTTAAGAGTTCTTCGAAGTGTTTTAAATTAATATCAAGTTTTATTTTGTAATTGGGTAAAATTTCTAATAATTTTTTATGAATTGCGATAGCTGATTGTTTAGCAATCTCTGGAGACATCCAGATATGTGTATTAATATTCATTAAATTATTATTACAGCAATTTAATATTGAAGTATGATAATTGATAGTATTATTTTTTTCTTTTTTATCTTCAGTTTTAAGAAATAGTGATTTAAGAGCACTGATATTAGTAATGATTAATTTTTTTTCTGCAGGTAATTCAGACGCTAATTTAGCAAGGAAAAATTCTATTTCTGGTCCATTCCATACTATTAAATTTGCATTTTTAATACGTCTTATATCAGATGGTCGTAAAACGTAATTATGTTCTGAGACGCCATCTGGTATTAATACTTCAACCGGTATAATATCATCAGCTATTGCAGCTACAATAAACCCAATAGGTTTAATTGATACAATTATTTTAGAGTGAGCATGTAGTATGTAAAAGTTAGTAATTATTACAGTATAAAGAATTAAAATCAAGTTCTTATTATGTAACATAATTCATCATTCTCTAATTATTCACATAATTAATTTAAACAATGTAGTATTATAGAGATTATCTATATTTACTACAAATAAATATTATGTATTCTCTTGTTACAGTTGAAAATATTTCAGTTACTTTTTCCCAACGTCCAGTATTAATAGACATTAGTTTATCTATAGAATCTGGAAAAATTATTACATTACTTGGCCCTAATGGTGCTGGTAAATCAACATTAGTACGTACAGTCCTTGGATTAATTACACCAGCTAAAGGTATTGTAAAACATGCTGCTAATTTAAGCATAGGTTATGTACCTCAAAAGCTATATATTAATCCAGCAATACCCATTAACGTAGAGCGTTTTATGCAATTATGCTGTAAAAGCAAACGCGATATTCTTAGTACATTGCAACGAGTACATGCTAATCACTTACTTTATACTCCATTACAAAAGCTATCTGGTGGTGAAACTCAACGCTTACTATTAGCTCGTGCTTTATTAAAACATCCTAAATTATTAGTACTAGATGAATTGACACAAGGTGTTGACATAAATGGACAGATTATGTTATACAATTTAATTGATCAGTTGCGTCGTGAACTTAATTGCGGAGTATTAATGGTATCACATGATCTGCATTTAGTAATGGCTAAAACTGATGAAGTATTATGCCTAAATCATCATATTTGTTGTTCTGGAACACCGGAAGCAATATCAAAACATCCAAAATTTATTGCTATGTTTGGTTCACACAATGCACAGCAATTAGCCATCTATCATCATGATCACAATCATCGTCATGATTTACAAGGACATATCGTCCTTCATGATAGGGAAAAATATCATGATTGAATTATTATTTCCTAGTTGGCTTAGTGGAGTTTTTCTATCAATAGTAGCTGGTCCATTGGGTTCATTTATAGTTTGGCGTCGTATGTCTTATTTTGGCGATGCCCTTGCTCATGGATCATTATTAGGCATAGCATTAGGATTTATATTCAACGTAAATCCATATTATACAATGGTTATAATAATAATTTGTCTAGCATTTGGATTAGCATATCTAGAGTATTATTCTTACTTAGAAATTGATGCTTTATTGGGAATTATGGCTCATAGTTTCTTGTCGTTAGGTTTAATCGTAGTTAGTTTAATAAGTAATTTACGTATAAATTTAATGTCTTATCTATTTGGAGATTTACTAGCAGTAACATTAAGAGATGTATATATAATATCAATTATTGTAATTGCAGTATTAATAATAATTGCTTGGCAATGGCGTTCACTATTGTTAATGTCTATTAATCCAGAGTTAGCACAGATTGATGGCATTAATGTTCAACGGACTCGTCTTATACTTATGCTAATTACTGCATTAACGATTGGGGTAACTATAAAATTTGTTGGTATATTAATAATGACTTCATTATTAATAATTCCTGCTGCAACTGCCCGTCGTTTTTCACGTTCACCAGAACAAATGGTTGTATTAGCCGTTGTAATAGGTATTATTTGTATTACAGGAGGATTAAGTGTTTCTGCTATTTATGATACACCTGCAGTTCCTTCTATCGTACTTTGTGGAACTTTATTATTTGTCATTAGTTTATTTAAAAAAGTAATAGCTTAAAAAAGACTTGTTTTATTTTTGATACCAAAGTGTTTGTAAGCATGTTGTGTAGCTATACGGCCGCGGGCAGTACGCTGAATAAATCCTTGTTGAATTAAGAAAGGTTCAATTACATCTTCAATAGTTGCGCGTTCTTCACTAATTGCTGCCGCTAAATTTTCTAGACCTACTGGACCACCAGTAAATTTATTAATAATAGCCAATAAAAGCTTTCGATCCATATAATCAAACCCTTTATTATCTACATTGAGTAAATCTAGTGCACTAGTCGTAACCTCTTTACTCATCTCTCCATTAGCACGTACTTCTGCAAAATCACGTACTCGACGTAAAAGTCTATTAGCGATACGCGGAGCTCCTCGTGCACGCCGAGCAACTTCCAATGATCCTTCTTCGCTTAATTTTAATCCTAAATAAGTAGCGCTACGACTAACTATGCATTGTAAATCTATAATACTATAAAATTCAAGTCTTTGTACTATACCGAACCTATCTCTGAGTGGAGATGTTAATAAACCTGCCCTTGTAGTTGCTCCAATCAAAGTGAATGGTGGTAAAGTAAGTTTGATAGAGCGTGCAGCTGGACCTTCTCCAATCATAATATCTAACTGATAATCTTCCATTGTTGGATATAATATTTCTTCTACAACTGGTGATAAACGGTGAATTTCATCAATAAAGAGAATATCATGTGACTCAAGACTAGTTAATATAGCAGCCAGATCTCCAGCTCTTTCTAATATTGGACCAGAAGTAGTACGTAAATTTACCCCCATTTCATTAGCGATAATATTTGCTAAAGTAGTTTTACCTAATCCAGGAGGACCAAAAATTAATAAATGATCTAGTGGATCTCCACGTAATTTTGCAGCTTGTATAAATATTTCTAATTGTTCACAAATCTGTGATTGACCAACAAATTCAGATAATAACTTTGGACGAATAGCACGATCAAAATTATCTTCATTATTAAAAGAATGGTTTGAGATCAAGCGATTTGATTCAATCATAAATTACCTCAAATAGATGCAAGTAAAGCATTACGGATTAAGGTTTCACAATCAGTATTAGGTTTAATAACTTTACTAATCATCCAGCTAGCTTCTTGTGGTTTATAGCCTAAAGCTATTAAGGCCTCAACAGCTTCTATCTCTGTTTTTTGTATTTCATATTCTATAGTTGATGATGCCATGTTAACTTCAAAAAGATTATTATATTTCTTATTAAAACGATCTTTCATTTCTACTACTAAACGTGCAGCGGTTTTTTTTCCTATGCCTGGTAACTTAATCAGAGATGTAAATTTTTCATTTTTTATCGCTGCAATAAACTGCTGTGCCGACATGCTAGAAAGTATAGCTATTGCTAATTTTGGACCTATGCCATTGACTTTAATTAATTCACGAAATAATGTTCGTTCTTGTTTTTTATTAAATCCAAATAACAGTTTAGAATCTTCACGTCCTACGTATTGAGTCAAAATAGTAGCTTCTGAATTAATTTCTGGAAGTTCATAAAAACATGTCATAGGCATATGTACTTCATAACCTATTCCATATACCTCAATCAATACTAATGGAGGTGATTTCTCTAAAATATTACCTCGTAAACGACCTATCACTTAAATATTTCCTTATTTTTAACTATTTAAATTACTGATTTAATCGACTCTTTTCATTTTTTTATTAGGATCTAACTTGCAAACGTCCACTTTTCAAAAACATTTGCTTATTGTGAATACGTAATGCGTTCTGCCTAATATGACAATGAGTAATAGCAATTGCTAATGCATCAGTAGCATCTGTTTGAAGATTACACGGTAACTTCAAAAGTATACGAACCATATGCTGCATTTGTCTTTTTTCAGCATTTCCTATCCCAGTAATTGTTTGCTTAATTTGACGAGCTGCATATTCAAATACTGGTAGGTTATAATTGACTGCTGCAACAATAGCAGCTCCACGAGCTTGGCCAAGTTTAAAAGCCGAATCCACGTTTTTAGCCATAAATACTTGTTCAATAGCAAAATAATTAGGAGAAAATTCAATAATAATTTTGCTTATTTTAGAATAAATAATTTTAAGTCGCGATGGTAAATCATGGATACGAGTACAAATAAAACCACTGCTTAAGTATTTAATATGATTCTCGGTTTGATCAATAATACCATATCCAGTAAAGCGAGAGCCAGGATCGATTCCAATAATTATTGACATTGTAGTTCCGGATAGTCTTTATATAAAAAAATATTATTTTAACTTTTATGAAGTTAATAAGTTAATTAGAAATCTCTCCATTATGGTCAACTTTTTATACATCATGACATTCTTCTAATCATCGTAATTAAGCTTACCATTTTAGGTGTAGTTTTGGTATTCAATTTTATTGTTTTATGTGGAATCATGAAAATTTCAATACTATTAGCTTTTAAGTTAATTTTTTTTAATTTATAAAGTACATTAGTAAGTTTTTTCCATGCAGTGAGTATATTAATAACTCCATGATCATATTTAATAACATCTTTAGCATTTCACTCTATAGCAGCTTCTATTATAATATCATCATTGTATATTATTGATGTAAAAGAAATTATATCTTTTTTCTTTAATAGGTGAGATACACAACCATGCTTAGTTTTCCTCTTTTCTTTACCAAAACATAACGTATTTTACTAACCGTACAATGAAGATTATCCGTGAAACAATCTACTATTATTGCTAAACCACCTAGTTTATAACCTTCATAAATAATTTGTTTAAAATTTAAATTATCTTTATAATCGAGACTAATTGTAATTGCACGGTTTATCGTATTCCACGTCATATTATTAAATAAAGTTTTATCTATTATTCGTAGACGTGGTTTTGAGATAAGATCTGTTCCTCTTAATCTAGCTATAGTAATTAACTCTTGAGTAATTTTAGTAAAAATTTTACAACGTTTAATATCTGATGCTGCTTTTCGATATTTTGTATTTGTTTATTTATTATGACCGGCCATTTTCTTCGTTTTTCTTTTTCAAGAATTGATTATAAAAATTGATTACTATTTTTCTTTTTTAAAAGTTAAGTCTTTTATAGAGTTTCATGTACAAGGACATTTTTTATAATTAGCTTAATAAAAAAATATATTTTTATTTTAATTATATAACGTATCATATATGTTCTATTACATTTTAAATGTAATATCATTATTTTATTTTTTATGAATTCATTTAAAACAGCAAAAATATTTATGTAGTAGAAAATATCTTCTATTTTTCTTTATAATAATATTAAATACAATTTTTATATAAAAGTTTTATGAACTATTTCAACGAAATAAGTATTTTATATTTTTTAGAACTAAAAAATATAAAATACTAAAAACACTATATGTTTTATATATATTTGATTTAAATGAATGATTTAATAAAAAATATAGTAAAAATTTGAATAATCTTATTATATTTATATTTTTAAAAAATTTAAAATCAATAGCTAATACTAATGAAAGTACAAATTAATTAATCTAATTAATAGATGTAAATTATTTATTTATTAATGGATATTAAACTATTAAAAAAATAAATATTAATAGAAATAAATATTATTTATTTTAAAAAACATTATTTAATTTCTTTAAAAGGGTTTAATTCCCAAAGAAGCTAATATTTCAGGATAAACTTTATTTGGTGATTGCGTCATTAAGCAAGCCATTGTTGTAGTTTTTGGAAATGCTATTACATCACGAATATTATCAGTCCCTGTTAATAACATTATTAAACGATCTAGTCCAAATGCAAATCCAGCGTGTGGAGGAGTTCCAAATTTTAAGGCATCAAGAAAAAAACCAAATTTATCACGTTGTTCTTCTTCACTTATACCTAAAATATTAAAAACTAATTTTTGCATTTGTCTATTATGAATACGTTCAGAACCACCTCCTACCTCATATCCATTGATAATAATATCATAAGAATTTGCAATAGCTTTCATTGGATTTTCTGCTATCTGTTCTAACGTAATGCCTTTAGGAGCAGTAAATGGATGATGATTAGCAGCTATTAAGCCATCTTCTTTATATTTAAACATTGGAAAGTCAATAATCCATACTGGTGCCCAAGAATTTTGTTCGGTAATATTCAAATCCAAACCTACTTTTAATCTTAATTCTCCTAATGCATTATTTACTACTTTTGCATTATCAGCACAAAAAAAGATTAAATCACCGTTTTGTGCAGAGGTTCGGTTTAAAATTGCATCAATAATATTAGTACTTAAATATTTCGCTATAGGACTTTGTATATTTTTTAAATTTTGTGTAGGGTTATTTATTTTCATCCACATTAAATTTTTAGCACCGTAATCCTCAATAAACTTACTATATTGATTAATTTTTTTTAATGTAAGGATACTACCTCCAGGTATAAGCATTGCTACAACACGACTATTAACATTATTAGCTGGTTTGGAAAATAGTTTAAAGTTAATATTTTTTAATAAATCAGCAATGTCTATTAACTGTATTTTATTACGAAGATCTGGTTTATCGGAACCATATCGGTTTATAGCTTCTTTAAATGTAATCTGTGGAAATTTACCGATATCTATTCCTTTAATATTAATCCATATATCGCGAATTAAACGTTCCATTATTTCACGTACTTTATCAACTTTCATAAAAGATGTTTCAACATCGATTTGCGTAAATTCAGGTTGGCGGTCAGATCGTAAATCTTCATCGCGAAAACATTTGACAATTTGATAATATTTATCAAATCCAGATATCATAAGTAATTGTTTAAATAGTTGAGGAGACTGTGGCAGAGCATAAAATTTACCTTTTTGTATACGACTTGGAACTAAATAGTCACGTGCTCCTTCAGGAGTAGCTTTGGTTAACATAGGAGTTTCAATATTTAAAAAATCTTCATTTTCCATAAATCGATGTACAAAACTAGTGACCTTAGAACGAATTTTTAGACGTTGTATCATTTCTGGATGTCGTAAATCTAAATAACGATAGGTTAATCGTACTTCTTCACTATTGTTCTGTTTTGAATCTATAGGTAACTGTTCTGCATAATTAATGATATTAAGTATATACGCGAATATTTCCACTTCACCAGTTACTATATTATCATTTTTATTTTGTTCGTTTCGTTTATATACAGTACCAATAACTTGAATACAAAATTCATTATGAAGTTTAGAAGCTATCTTAAAAACTTCTTGAGAATCATGATTAATAAATACTTGCACTATACCTGTGTGATCACGTATATTAATAAAAATTATTTTACCTAAAACACGACAACTATTGACCCAACCGCAAAGTGTCACTTGTTGACCTACATGAGATAAATTAATTTTACCACAATATTCAGTACGCATAATATGCCTTTTAATTTAATTAAAAACTATTATTAATATATATAATTATGTAATTAACTTATATATAATATGATTAGCTAAAGTAATTATTAGCTAAAATAATTAAATTTATTATTTAAAATATTTAATCAATAATTAGAAGATAAGTTCGAATAAAATTCGATTAATTATATAAATCGAAAGGATTTAAAAATTAAAATTAATAAAAATAGTTTTTTCTATTTTATTGATTATATCCATTTTATTGATTATATCCATTAAATTATAGTAAAATGAAATTATAAAATATATATATAAAAATATTTATATATTTTATTTATTAAATGCATATTTTACCATTTATTTTCTATACAATGATAATTATCATTGGTTTATAAAACCAAATAAAAAACAATATAAAAAAATTATTAAATTAAAAATTATTTTTTAATTTAATTTATTAAAAAATTTGTACTGTTTTTAATATTATTTTTTCAAAGAGAGTTATTTTAGGTATTTTATTATGTCATATCGAGATATACTCTTTTCTAAACCTATTAGTAAAATAAGAGATTGGAAGTTTGATAAAAAAGTAGTTGAGGTATTTCCTGATATGATTCAGCGTTCAATACCTGGTTATTCTAATATTCTGTTAATAATTGAAATGTTAACAAGACGATTTGTAAAACCAAATAGCCAAGTCTATGATCTTGGTTGTTCTCTTGGAGCTGTAACGCTTTCTGTACGTCGGAATATTAATGTACCAGGATGTCATATTATTGCTGTAGATAATTCTCCAGCAATGATTGAACGATGTTATTATCTTATTGAAACATCTTATTATCCTTCAGTTCAAGTATTAAAAGCTGATGTGCGTGATATTTCCATTGATAATGCCTCATTAGTTATCCTTAACTTTACATTACAATTTTTGGAAATAGATACACGATTAGCACTTTTAAAAAAAATTGCTCAAGGACTAAATCCTGGAGGTGCTTTGATTTTATCAGAAAAAATCTGCTTTGAAGATCCTAATATCAGCGAATTAATATTCAATATGCATCATGATTTTAAATTAGCAAACGGCTACAGTGAATTAGAAATAAATCAAAAAAATAAGATGCTAAAAAAAATTATGCCTATCAATAGTATTGAAACACATAAAATATGTTTGAAAAATGCTGGTTTCACTCATATTGAACTATGCTTTCAATTTTTAAATTTTTGTTCAGTATTAGCATTAAAATGATAAATTTTAATCTTTTTTATCAACAAATTGCCACTGAATCTTTATCTATATGGTTACAATTTTTACCAGTAAAAATTGCAATTTGGCAGCGAAATAACATACATGGTAAATTTAATATTTGGGATAAATCTTTAAGTAATATACCATTATTAAATCCACAATATTTAGATTTAGTTAACAATGTAAGTGCACAAATAAATAATATTAGCACTTCTCAACGTAATAGCATAGAAAAATTATTACGTAATTTTATGCCATGGCGTAAAGGTCCATATTCATTATATGGAATATACATTGATACAGAATGGCGTTCTGATTGGAAATGGAATCGTATATTTCCAAATATTTCATCTTTAAAAGATCGTACAATACTAGATGTAGGCTGTGGTAATGGTTATCACATGTGGCGTATGGTAGGTGCAGGAGCAAAATTAGTAATTGGTATCGATTTAGTTCAACTTTTTCTATATCAGTTTGAAGTCATACGTAAGCTATTAGGTAATAATCGTAATCTTCATTTATTACCACTTGCTCTTAAACAGTTACCAATAACAAAATCTTTTGATACAGTCTTTTCTATGGGGGTACTTTATCATTGCCGTTCACCTTTTGATCATCTTTTACAATTAAAAAATCAATTAGTACATAATGGTGAATTAGTATTGGAAACATTAGTAATTGCAGGAGATAAAAATACTGTTTTAGTACCAAGTAAACGCTATGCTCAAATGCGTAATATTTATTTTATTCCTTCTGCTAAAGCACTTAAAAATTGGTTAGAAAAATGCGGATTTGTAGATATAAAAATTATTGATTCTACTAGTACATCTATAAATGAACAACGTCAAACAAATTGGATGACTAGTAAATCTTTAGCCGATTTTCTTAATCCTAACGATAATACTAAAACAATTGAAGGATATTCTTCTCCACTTCGTGCTATATTAATAGCACGCAAGCCATAAAGATAATATCAATATACAAGGTTAATAACTTGAATGTTAAAAAGATTATTTATAATAGAATTTTTGGAGCAATGATAGCTGCAGGAATTCCTCCTCATTTTAAACCTAATGTTTGTCAATCTACCAAAATACAATTTGGTGATTATCAAATTAATGGAATTATATCTATAGCGAAACAGCTTGGTCAATCACCAAATAATTTAGCACAGAAAATTATACAATATTTAAATTTAAATGCTATAGCGAGTAAAGTCGAAATTGCCGGTCCTGGTTTTATTAATATTTTTCTTGAGCGTACATGGTTATCTCAACAAGCTACTAAAATTTCACAATTACCTTATCTCGGTATTGATAAACCATTAATGTCAAAAACGATTGTTGTCGATTATTCTTCTCCGAATGTAGCAAAAGAAATGCATGTAGGTCATTTACGTTCTACTATTATAGGGGATGCTATTGTAAGGACATTATCTTTCTTAGGGCATAATGTAATACGCGCTAATCATCTAGGTGACTGGGGCACTCATTTTGGTATGTTGATTGCTTATTTAACACAATATAAAAATCAGTATAATGATAAAAATATTTCATTAGCTGATTTAGAAATGTTCTATTGTAAAGCTAAATGTAAATACGATGAAGATGAAGGATTCGTTAAACTTGCACGTGATTATGTAGTTAAACTACAAAATGGTGATATAAATTGTCGTAAGATATGGAAGAAACTAGTAGATATTACGATGAATCAGAATCAAAAAATTTATGATCGTTTAAATGTTACATTGACTAGTAAAGATATAATGCCTGAAAGCCTTTATAATGATATGTTACCTAATATTGTACATGATTTAATTAAAAAAGGTTTAGCAGTTAATATTAAAGGGACAACAATAGTTTTTCTTAATGAATTTAAAAACAAAAAAGATCAACCTATGGGAGTTATTATTCAAAAAAATGATGGAGGATATCTTTATACAACTACTGATATTGCCTGTGCTAAATATCGCTATGAAAAATTACATGCTGATCGTATGATTTATTATGTAGATTCACGTCAGCATCAGCATTTACAACATACATGGAGTATAGTACGTAAAGCTGGTTATGTTCCAGAATCAGTAACGCTAGAACATCATGCATTTGGTATGATGCTCAATAAAGATGGGATTCCTTTTAAAACTCGTAGTGGTAGTACGATTAAGCTAGCTCATCTATTAGATGAAGCGGTTGAGCGTACTTTTATAATCATGAAACAGAAAAACTTAAGGATGTCACAGCAAGAGTTATTAAATTTATCTGAAATAATAGGTATTGGTGCACTTAAATATGCTGACTTATCAAAAAATCGTACTACTGATTATATATTTGATTGGGATAATATGTTAGCACTTGAAGGTAATACCGCTCTATATATGCAATATGCATACACTCGTGTAATTTCAATATTTCGTAAGTTAGACATTGACATTGATAGTCTAAGCGGTAACAGCAATATTTTTATAACACAAGAACAGGAAGCTCAATTAGTGATACGTTTACTACAATTTGAAGAAAATGTCATACAAGTAGCGCACGATGGTACTCCGCATTTAATGTGTTCTTATCTTTATAATTTAGCTGTTACATTCTCTCGTTTTTATGAAAAATGTTCAATTATTGCTGTTAATAATAATAAAATACGTCAAAGCCGTCTTCAATTGGCATTGTTAACTGCAAAAACTTTAAAACAAGGTCTTGATATGTTAGGAATTAAAACAGTCGAACGCATGTAAAAATTACATAAAAAATTTTAAAGTTATAGTTAATCATAACATATTTTAATTTTATTTATATGAAAATATTCAATAATAAAAAATTATAAATAAAACAAAAAATAATAGATAAAAGAAATAGTCTATATATAAAAAATATGTAATTTACAATGCAATAAGTTATTTTCAATAAGTATTAAATAAAATTAATATTATTAATTATTCTTTAAGTAAAGTATATATATGATATATACCTAAAATATTAGATATAGCTTTTTACTAAGTTATCAATTGCTTTAATTTGTACTAAAAATGATTCTAGTTTATGTAATAATAGTGCAGATGGACCATCGCATTTAGCACTATTTGGAGTTGGATGAGCTTCTATGAATAGACCAGCAATCCCAACTGCTATACCGGCTCGTGCTAGTTCTCTTACTTGCGTACGGCGACCTCCTGAAAATGATTTCATCGAGTTACGTTTTTGAAGAGAATGTGTTACATCAAAAATTACTGGACTATAGTTAGAAACTTTTTTCATAATATTAAAGCCAAGCATATCTACAATTAAGTTATCATAACCAAAGTTACTACCTCGTTCACATAAAATAACTTTATCATTACCATTTTCAATAAATTTTTCTGTAATATTACCAATTTGATTTGGATTAAGAAATTGAGGCTTTTTTATATTAATAACATTGTTAGTTTTTGCTATAGCTTTTATTAGATCAGTTTGACGTGCTAAAAAAGCCGGTAGCTGAATGACATCTACTATATCAGCTACTGTTTGAGCTTGCCAACATTCATGTACATCAGTCATAATTTTAACATTAAATGTTCTTTTGATTTCTTCAAAAATCTTCATTCCTTCTTCTAGTCCTGGACCACGATAAGATTTAATAGAAGAACGATTAGCTTTATCGAAAGAAGCTTTGAATACATAAGGGATATTAAGTTTATTAGTTACCTTTACATAATGTTCACAAATACGCATAGCAAGATCACGTGACTCTAAAACATTCATTCCTCCAAATAGAACAAATGGTAAATTATTTGCTACTTTAATATCATCAATATAAATTATTTTTTGTTTCATGAATATTCCCTTTTACCGAATACTACTAAAAAAGACTTAAAATATTAGTATATTATCGATGTATTTAAAATCATTCATATAATAATTAAGATCAGAAGATAAAAATAACTAAAATATAATTTTTATTTATATTAAATAATAAAATACTCAATTAGATTAATATGCGTAAAGTAATTAAAAAATTAAATAACAAAATAATTTAAGCATTAATTTGATTATATGTACAGATAAAAACCAATAATTTACATGAACTGACCTATTGTAACACGTGGATTACCTCCATAATCATTAATAGTAGTTATAGATTGATATCCATATCGTTTCATCATTTTACTTATTATTATACCCTGTTGCCAGCCATGTTCTAATAAAAGCCAACCTTTAGGTTTTAGCCACTTAGGAGCAGTACTGACTATAATTTTAAGATCTGCCAATCCTTTATCTTCTGCTACTAATGCGCTAAGTGGTTCAAAACGTAAATCTCCTTTTTTTAAATGTTCATCATTAATATCAATATATGGTGGGTTACTAACGATACACTCAAAAAGTTGAGGTACAAGATCACTAAACCAATTACTAATTTGAAAATATACATTAGTAATATGTAATCGTTCTGCATTATTTTTTGCTAAATTAATAGCATCAAATATTCTATCACAACCTGTTATATGACAATCTATACGTTCTTTAGCTAATGCTAACGCAATAGCACCACTTCCAGTTCCTAGATCTAATAGGGAACAAGGTGTTGAAGGAAGATAGTTCAATGTCTGTTCTACTAAAACTTCAGTATCTAGACGAGGAATTAAAGTAACATTGCTAACGTGCAATGATAATGACCAAAATTCGCATTTACCTATTATATAAGAAATAGGTTCACCTTGAATACGACGTCTTAATAGTTTATTCAATTGTATTAAATGCATTGGATGGAGTTTAATATTATTAAATGCTAGTAACCAACCATTTTTCTTTCCAGTAATGTAAGAGAGTAAAATCTCTACATCACGTTTTGCACTATTACTATCACTATTACTATTACTATTACTATTACAAAGCATAAGAATAGCTTTTTTTTGCCACGCACAGATATTCATTAATGTTGTTCAGCTAGCTCACTTAATTGATTAGCATGATATTCTTGTATTATTGGTTCAATTAGTAAGTCTAGCTCTCCTTCTAGAATTTTATCAAGATTATAAATTGTTAAATTTATACGATGATCAGTCACACGACCTTGCGGAAAATTATAAGTACGAATACGATCAGAACGATCACCTTTACCTAATAAGTTACGACGCGTAGATGCTTCAATTGCTTGGCGCTTAGCTAATTCTGCCGAATAAATACGACTACTTAGTACTGATAATGCTTTAGCTTTATTTTTATGTTGTGAGCGTTCATCTTGACATTCTACTACAATTCCTGTAGGTAGATGTGTAATTCGAATTGCTGAATCAGTAGTGTTTACATGTTGTCCTCCAGCTCCGGAAGAACGAAAAGTATCAATTTTTAAATCACTAGGATATATTTTAGGTAATTCAGTTTCTGGTAATTCTGGCATTACTGCAACAGTACAAGCTGATGTGTGAATACGTCCTTGAGACTCAGTTTCTGGAACACGTTGCACACGATGACCACCTGATTCAAATTTCATCCGACCATAAGCATCATTACCAGTAATACGTGCAATAATCTCTTTGTAACCACCGTGTTCTGCTTCATGAATACTAATTATCTCTAGTTGCCAACTTCGTCCTTCAACATATCTGCTATACATTCTAAATAGTTGACCAGCAAAAATTGCTGCCTCATTACCCCCAGTACCAGCTCGTACTTCTATAAAGCATGAACGCTCATCGTTTACATCCTTTGGTAATAACAATAGTTGTAGTTTATGTTCTAATATATTAGATTTTTTACGTGAGACTATTAGTTCTTCTTGTACAAGATCCCGTATCTCTAAATCATTAAGAAGAATTTCTATATTTTTAATTTCCTTTTGAACTTGTTGCCATTCTCGGAAACAACTAATCACATCGTTAAGTTGTACATATTCACGTGATAATATACGGAAACGTATTTGATCAGAAATTACTCCTATATCAGTTAACAATCCTTCTAATTCTTCATGGCGTTTTTGCAGTGATTCTAGTTTAGAAAAAATAGATATTTTCATCATTTAATTTATTAAAGTATCCTAAATTATAATTAATGATAAAATCAGTTATCTCAGACCAAGGCTATCACATAAAATGTGTAAACTTTAATATCTCCATCACGCATTGCCTGTTCTAGTGATTTATATCATGTTGTACAGCAGATAATGCACGTTTTAAAAGCATTATACGTATATTATGAACATGAAAACGATATTAACAAATTCTCTCAATTACGTTTTGTACACGTAACCAAGCTATAAATTATTTATTTTCTTTTATAATAATATCTTTGGCTTATATAGCAGTAACTTTATGTTGAGCTATATTATTTTTTAATAATAACTTGTAAATTATCTAAATTATAAAAATAAACATTGGCTAGATCTCCTATTACTGGATTAATATCATGCAGAATAGTAATATCTATTATTAAAATAGGTTTATTTCACTTTATTTTTAATACATGTTCAATCATTATTTTACTTAATAAGTAATAGGCTAGTAGTTTAAGTAATAGGCTAGTAATTGAGAAATGATAATATCAGCATCCGCAAAACGTGGATTAATATCTATAATTAATAAAAGAAATTTTGATTTAATTTTATTTGCAAGAAGAAACAGTCGCTGACAAGTACGATTAACAATAATCAACTTTCGTAAGTCACATTGATTTTAGTGACGATTAACAAAATCCATTATTTCATCAGTACTAATTACCATAACATTAACTATATTCATGGATTTAAAAATTTTTCGTTAAAGTGAACAAGTAGCAAAAACCAATGATACTGCACTATTTCCAATATCTATTTCAATATGTATACGCTTAGTAACTGAAAAAGTTTTTTGAAACATACGCTTTAATTCACTACAAAGTGAATAGCTACGCTGAGAATCAGAAAATTCTTTTTTGCTTGACTAAGAATTTATAGTTCACCTAATACTAGAGAATTTAATCCTTTAGCGACATGCATTAAATGACTAACAACATCATTATTCTAATTTAATAACAAAAACTATTACGTATATCTTCTTCACATAAAGAGTTATAACTACATACTCAAAACATAATTTTTTCTTGTATATTATTATGTTCCTTGACTTAAAGATACAGTTAAGTTACAAGTAGAAAAAATTAATCCACTTTGTACTATTGGTTAAGATAATAAGCTATTCAATGCTTTATTTAGTTTTCTAGTGTAATGGAAACTCGTTTACACAAGGCAATGGAAAAAATTTAATAATTAATGTCAACAGGAAGAAGCATCATATTAATTTTGATTGGAATAGTCAATTTTTAAAAAATTGATATTTATATATATATTATATGTACAAACAAAAAAAAGTTATCCTACAAAGGATTAATATTCCAAAAGTTATAATGAAATTATTTATATATTAGTCATTGACCCATTCATTATGCTAAAGTTAATGTTACATTTAAAAAATAATACTAGGGATATAAGTAAGTGATTAATCTATTTATACAAAAAAATATATTACGTTGTTTTTTTATTATTATAATCATATTTCTAGAAGGTTGTACTCTTAATAAGAATATGTATCGAGATCCAAATATCACTACAATGCATTGGCACCAACATCAACAAAATGTACAAAAAATAATGCAATATCATATTACTGGTAAATTAGCATATCTTACAAATAATAAAAAATTGTACGCTCATTTTACATGGGAACAAAGTTCAGCCAATCATTATAGCTTAATTATAACTAATTTATTAGGCGGTACAGAATTACAGGTAGATGTTCAAAATAATATTGTTCACATTATTGATAATAAAGGTAAAAGATATATTAGTAATGATATAGAAAAAATTATATTTCAGCTCACTGGCATGAATATCCCTGTAACTAATCTTCGTCAATGGATCATTGGATTACCTGGTAATGCTATTTTTTATGAGTTAAATCGTCATTATCATTTAAAAAACTTACTCTATATTCATAATAAAGAAAAATGGTATGTTTATATTAAAAATTATGATAATAGAATTAAACCATCAATGCCTATAAGTTTAGAATTAAATAAAGATAATCAACGTATTAAAATAGTAATTAATAAATGGAAAGTAAAATGATTACTACCTGGCCCACTCCAGGAAAATTAAATTTATTTCTATATATTACTGGAAGACGTATTGATGGCTATCACAATTTACAAACTTTATTTCAATTTCTTGATTATGGAGATACATTAACAATTGATATTAATAAAAAAAATAAAAAAATTGTTCTATTAACTCCGATAGCTGGAGTTTTAGATGAAGAAAATCTTATTATACGTGCTGTAAAGGAAATGAGAAAAATTGCAATATCTCATGATAAGATTTCATCTTCAACAGGGGTACAAATTACTCTTAAGAAACGCTTACCAATCGGTGGTGGATTGGGTGGAGGTTCCTCTAATGCTGCGACCATTTTGGTCGCACTTAATTATCTATGGAATATTAAGTTAAGTAATAAAGAATTAGCTGATATTGGCTTAAAATTAGGAGCTGATGTACCTATATTTATTTATGGTCATGCTGCATTTGCGGAAGGTATAGGTGAGCAACTAAAATTAGTTACACCAAAAGAACAATGGTATTTAATACTGAATCCTAATATTAAAATTCGGACATCTGATTTATTTAATGACCCAAAATTAAAACGTAATTCACCAATACGTACATTAGATGAATTATTAAATCAACCTTTTCATAACGATTGCGAAGAATTAGTAAGAAAAAAATTTCATGAGATTGATTACTTAATGTGTTGGTTAAAAAAATATGCACCAGCCCGTTTAACAGGAACTGGATCTTGTATATTTGCTGAATTTAATAATGAATATGATGCTCGTAAAATCCTGGAATTATCTTCAAAATATATTAATGGATTTGTAGCACACGGGCTAAATATTTCGCCTTTACAATACAAACTTGGTAAACTATAAGCATTTAATCTTAAAATAAAAATATTATAATACAAATTTTATGTTAAGTACTATATATAAATTTTATATTTATTAAATATTATTTATTGAATTGAATTATTGTATAAATACTTACTTTTGAGGTTTTGTCGTGCCTGATATGAAATTATTTGCTGGTAACGCTACCTTGGAACTAGCACAACGTATTGCCAATAAGCTGTATACTAATCTTGGAAAAGCAAATGTTAGTCGTTTTAGCGATGGAGAAGTAAGTGTACAAATTAATGAAAATGTACGTGGCGGTGATGTTTTTATTATTCAATCAACCTGTGCTCCTACTAATGATAATTTAATCGAACTAGTAGTAATGGTCGATGCTTTACGCAGAGCATCTGCCGGTCGTATTACAGCTGTAATACCTTATTTTGGTTATGCTCGTCAAGATCGACGAGTACGTTCTGCACGTGTACCAATTACAGCTAAAGTGGTTGCTGACTTTCTTTCTAGTGTTGGTGTTGATCGTGTGCTTACAGTGGATTTACATGCAGAACAAATACAAGGTTTCTTTGATGTTCCTGTTGATAATGTATTCGGTAGTTCTATTTTACTAGAAGACATGATCCAAATTGGATTAGAAAATCCTATTATAGTTTCTCCAGATATTGGTGGTGTAGTACGAGCTCGTGCTATTGCTAAGCTACTTAATGATACAGATATGGCAATTATTGACAAACGTCGTCAACGTGCAAATATTGCTCAGGTTATGCATATTATAGGAGATGTAGCTGGTCGTGATTGTATATTAGTAGATGATATGATTGATACTGGTGGTACTTTAT
The DNA here is from genome assembly GCF_009829985.1 of Pantoea sp. Aalb. NCBI lineage: Bacteria > Pseudomonadati > Pseudomonadota > Gammaproteobacteria > Enterobacterales > Erwiniaceae > Pantoea > Pantoea sp. Aalb. Next base: position 286,431 of record NZ_SZZU01000001.1, on the reverse strand, counting down.
GTAAAGCAGCCGAAGCTTTAAAAAAGCATGGAGCAGAACGTGTTTTAGCTTATGCTACACATCCTATTTTCTCAGGTAATATAATTGAAAATTTAAACCAATCTATGATTGATCAAGTTATTGTATGTGATACTATTCCATTATCTCAAGAGATAAAAAAACTTCCAAACGTACGTACTCTTACATTGGCAGGTATGTTAGCAGAAGCAATTCGTCGTATTAGTAATGAAGAATCTATCTCTGCAATGTTTGAACATTAAATATAAAAAAAAATTTTAGATATCATAAAGAAAAAATAACATTCATGATGTTATCTAGCTGTATAATAATTAATATAAACTATATATGTATTTTTAATAAAGAATTGTATATTTTACGCACTATATATAATCAATAATATTGTTTATCTTTATTTATATAATTTAAACTATGATTTAATAATTATTTATTAACTAATTATTAATTTTATTGATTATATAATCATTTGGTTTAATTTATAAAAAATCTAATTTTTATTAGAAAGTAAAGTCTTATAAGAAGATAAGATAAGATAGGTTAGTTATTTTGAATAATATCAAATTAATTGTAGGTTTGGCTAATCCTGGTTTAGATTATGCTGATACACGACATAATGTTGGTTCTTGGTATGTAAAGTTATTAGCAAATTATTATCATCGAACATTAAAAGAAAAAACTAAATTTTTAGGTAATACGACTACTTATTCATCGTTAGGAGGTAAAAATATACACTTATTAATCCCTAATACTTTTATGAATTTAAGTGGTCAAGCTGTAAGAGCAATTGTATCTTTCTATCGTATTAATTTAGAAGAAATATTAATTGCACATGATGAAATGCACTTACCACCAGGTATAGTAAAATTTAAGCTAGGTGGCGGACATGGTGGGCATAATGGATTAAAAAATATTATTAATACACTTGGTAATAATAATTTTCATCGACTACGTATTGGTATTGGTTATCCTGAAAACTGTGATAAAATGACTAATTTTGTTTTAAGTAAACCTTTGACTAATGAAAAAAAATTGATTGATAATGCTATTAAAGAGGCCTTGTATTGTACTCATTTATGGTTTGAAAAAGAAGAAAAAATTAAGGCAATAAACCGTCTTAATGGGTTTAGAGCAATTTAATGAATATATTAATTTTTAATATTATATAGAGATTATAAATCTATAATTATAGATATTTTTTTCATAACATTCATTACATTTATTAAAAGGTATAATTATGGCATTGAAATGCGGGATAATAGGTTTACCAAATGTTGGTAAGTCTACTCTTTTTAATGCATTGACTAAATCAGGTGTTGCTGCAGCTAATTTTCCATTTTGTACAATTAAACCAAATACTGGCATAGCACCTGTGCCAGATATACGACTTTATCAGTTAAATCAAATAGTTCAATCAAAAAAAATTATACCAACAAATATAGAATTTATTGATATAGCTGGTTTGGTAAAAGGAGCTTCTAAAGGAGAAGGTTTAGGCAATCAATTTCTTTTTAATATTCGAGAAACAGAAATAATTTGCCATTTAGTACGTTGCTTTGAAAACGAAAACGTTATACATGTATCCAAAAAAGTAAACCCTATAGAAGATATTAATGTAATTAATACAGAGTTAATATTTTCAGATCTTGAAGCATGTGAGCGCTCTATTAATCGTATACAAAAAAAAGCTAAAGGAGGTGATAAAAATGCACAAATAGAACTTGTAGTACTAAGAAAATGTTTAACTCATCTTGAACATACAAAAATGTTACGTTCACTTCAGTTAAGTATTGAAGAAAAAAAAAATATTCATTACTTAAACTTTTTAACCCTCAAGCCAATGATGTATATTGCTAACGTTAATGAAAATAGTTTTGAAAATAATCATTACTTAAATGAAATAATATCACTTGCCAAATCGGAAAATTCAATAATAGTTCCTGTTTGTGCTTCTATGGAAGTACAGATAGATAAGCTAAAAGATAAAAAGTGTTATGAACATTCTATGATTAATTTAAAATCATGTAGTTTAAATCAAATAATTAGCCAAGCTTATTTTTTACTTAACTTACAAACATATTTTACTGTTGGTTTAAAAGAGATACATGCTTGGACTATTCCTATAGGAGCAACTGCAATAGAAGCTGCAGGTAAAATTCATAGTGATTTTCAAAAAGGGTTTATTCGTGCACAAACCATTGCTTTTAAAGATTTTATAACATATAAAGGAGAACATGGTGCTAAAAAAGCTGGTAAGATGCGTCTAGAAGGTAAAAATTATATTGTTAAAGATGGTGATATCATAAATTTTTTATTTAATAATTGAATTATTAAATAAAATTATTTTAATTATCAAATATTAACATATAATATATATATTATATATGTATATATTTCTATTGTTATATATAATTTTATTAAATCAATTTACTACTAATAAAACATATTGTTAGTTATTTATTAAAAATTAAATAATAATTCCAATACTTATAATTGGATATTATATATATTCTATACTAATTACATTATTATAATTTATAATAATACAAAAAATAATATTTTTTATTTTTAATAATAATATTATAAATAAACTATTTATTAGTTATTTTTATAGTAATGTAAATTTAAGTTATTAGATGCTAATCTAAAAAAAGATGATTAGATGACTATGATGACTATAAGTAAGGTTAGGTAGAAAAAAGAAAAATGGTGAGGTGTCCGAGTGGTTGAAGGAGCAGGCTTGGAAAGCTTGTATACAGTAACAAGTATCGAGGGTTCGAATCCCTTCCTCACCGTTATCCTTATAACATAATATTTAAATAAATAATCATTTTATTTATAGCATATGTTGATGAATTTAATTTTTTATGAATTTTGTAAAAGAAGTTGTCCTAAATAATGATTTTTATCTCGTACACCAGGTAATGCAAAAAAATAACCTCCACCTATAGGAGTAATATATTCTTCTAATGCTTCGCCATTTAAACGATTTTGCATACTAATAAAACCTTTTATTAAATCATGTTGATAACAAATAAATAATAATCCCATATCTAATTGACCAGATTTAGTAATACCAGAAGAATAATTATAACCTCGTCTTAATATTAGATTATTGGTTGTTTCTGTAGTACGGGGATTAGCTAAACGAATATGGGAGTTTAGCGGAATTAATAAACCATTTGGATCACGATTATAATCAGGAATATCATGTTCGTTTTTCATGCCAAGAGGAGCTCCAGAAAGTTTCTCACGTCCGAAAATAGTTTGTTGTTCTTTAATAGGAGTACGATCCCATTTTTCCACATAGAAGCGAATAATTCTAATAACCTGATAGGTACCCCCAATCATCCAAGTAGGTTCTGTTTTTTTTTGATTACTTGTTATCCATAATAATCGATTCATTAATTCCGTATTTTGTATTTCTGGATTAGCAGTACCATCTTTAAATCCTAAAAGATTAATTGGAGTTTCTCGTATATTACTATTACTACATGTTGTAGAATGGTTTGCAATAAAACCATCACGTTGCCAACGTATTGCTAACAAATCTGGAGTATATTTGATTATATCACGTAAAGCATGGATTAGTGTATCCTGGGTATTTGCACATATTTGTATTAAAATATCGCCATGACATAGATTAGCATCTAGTGCATCATTAGGAAATCGTATCATATTTTGTAATTGTTTTGGTTTATGATGAGCTAATCCAAAACGATTGTCAAAAAGCGAAGCACCAACAGACAATGTCATTGTTAAATTATCTGGAAATATATTTGCTCCAAGAATCCCAGAATCCATTGATGGTAGTTGAGGATTTATAATTTCTGGAGCTATACCACCTTTAGTTAAAAAGGCAAACCTATCAGTTAGTATTTGAAATAATCGTTTAAGTTCTTTTTTATTGCTAGCAAGTACATTAAATGCTACTAAAATTGTTAATGCTTGTTGTGGTGTTAAAATACCAGATTGATGGAAACCATAAAAAGGTTGTATTTGTTGGCGTTTATCTAATATTTTAGTTTTCGATGATAAAATTTTATTAGCCTTTAATGATTGAAATGGACAAGCTTCACTTAGAGCAACCGCACTACATATAGCTCCTAGTTTCTTTAATAAAAGACGACGTGATATTTGTACTTTGTTATTATTGTTCTTACTCATACTAATCTAAACCTAAAGTACCGCGTAATAGAGAGAGATTTTCCGCTAAGGTATTAATCGGTCCTTTGAGCGCATTATAATCAATATTAGTTAATTGGTTATAAGGAGAAAATCCATTTTTTATGCGATATTTATTTAAAATAGAATTTACTTTTTTAAAATTAATATCTATTTTATTTACCAGTTGAGTGTTTTCTTTGTATAGTAAAGGACGTAATAGATCTACGATCTTTTGAGCTCCTTCGATATTAGCGTGGAAATCCCATAAATCAGTTCTACTATAACGATCTTCTTCGCCAGATATTTTCTTAGAAGCAACTTCTTCAAGTAAACTAGCAGCACCACCTACTAATTTTATCGGAGAAAAAGTTAAAGCATTAACACGCTTTTGTAAATCATGTACATCTTCATTCAATTGATTGGCATAAAATTGCATTCCTTTAAGATTATGATCATAAAACAAAGCTTTTTCTAACCTGTGAAACCCTGAAAATTCTGGATCATTGGCTTTTTTTTCATAATTATCTTCACGTGCATCAATACGATGATCTAGATCAAAAAATAATTCAGCAATCGGTTCAATATGTTCATAATGTTGACGAGTTGGGGCATATAATTCTTTAGCTTTTTGTAATTTACCTAAATTTATTGCATCAATAAATTTTTGAGTATTTTTTACCAGAGCTTTGACTTCTTGTGTTACATAAATTTTATAATCTCTAATAGGACCATTGAGTTTTATTAAAGTAGGATTAATATGCATCGACAGATTATTATTAATATTGTTATCCTTAACAATTAATTTACCTTTTGGATTTTTAAGTAAACCACAAGTAATATCATATTGACCTGCTTGTAAATTAGTTGTAAGCTTTTGACTAAAACTTGGTGCAATATTTTCTCGTTCTTCTATGATCATTACTCCTTTTAAGATTTCCCATTCTAAAATTTTCTGACTATTATTTTTTATAATAAATTGAGTTTTACCAGAATTTAAATTAATTAGCATAGGATCGCACTTTGTATCAGTTACTGTTACAGTAACTTGTTGAATACCTATAGCATGGGTTATTCTAGAATACATTAATATTAAAATTAATAACACTTTACAATAGGAATAAATAGTCATATAAGTCTTATCCATTTAAAAACAATATAAATCGATACTATGGGTGTTAATTTCATTTTATTAATTTGAATATAGGACGATGTATTGATAGAAAAAAAAACAGTGTTGGGATTAAATAAATAAACCACATAGCTACTTCACTAACACTTGGAGATTCTTGATAACCTATTAAAGTCTCCAATAAAATACCAAATATTGAATGCGTAGATAATACATTACTTAAATCGAAAGCAGTCTTTTGAAAAAAATTCCATAAACCAGCTTCGTGTAAAGCACGAATGGCGCTAGATGCAATACCAGCAGTAACAAACAGAATAAAAAAACTAGTCCAATAAAAAAAATGAGCTACATTAAGCTTAATACTACCATAATATATTAAAAAACCTAGTAAAATAGATGTAGTTAAGCCTAATATAGCTCCGATAGGTGGAGCATAACCAACATCTTGAGTAAAAGATGTTAATAAAAAAAATACTGATTCTAATCCTTCTCTAGCAACCGCTAGAAAAACCATTAATATTAATGCTAATTCGTTACTACTTTGCTTTTGTAATACCTGATCTACAGATGTTTCTAATGTTAATTTAATATTAATTGATATTTTACGCATCCAGAATACCATTGAAGTCAAAATAATGACTGCAACTATTGCTACTATACCTTCAAATAATTCTTGCTGTTTTTGTGGAAATTCACCCGTAGTTTTGCTAATAATGATTCCTAATACTAGACACAATATTACAGCTATAAAAACTCCAGCCCACATAGCAGGAAATAAATGAATTCTCTTAATGCGTTTTAAGTAACTAGCAATTAAACTAACAATTAATGCTGCCTCAAAACCTTCTCTCAGCATAATAAGAAATGATAGAAACATTATAAAATCCTTGAATATAAAAACTCTATATTCTTAAATTATTTTTAATTAAATATTAACCTTAATAAAATACAAGTTATCAAAAGAAAATATTTTATTTTTGCGATTAAAAAAGCAAATTAATTCAATAAACATAATTAATTTATTATTAATAATTATTTTAAATTAATTAAATTATGATTTTAATCACCGTCTCATTTAAACGAAACGGTGGTAAAAGATCATTTATTTGGTTAGGTATTCAGCTTCAGCTTTAGTAAATCGCTGTTGTATAATCTCTGAAGGAGCACGGTCAATCAAGCTTACTAATATAATTGCAATGCTACTACCAATGAAGCCAGGAATGATTTCATATAAATTAATCCATGCATAATTTTTCCAAATTAATACAGTAATTGCACCAATAACCATACCAGCTAAAGCACCATTACGTGTCATTCTTTGCCAACATACACTAAATAGAACAACTGGGCCAAATGCAGCACCAAAACCAGCCCAAGCATAACTAACTAGACCTAAAACACGGTTCTCTGGATTATATGCAATCTTAATAGCTATTAGTGCAACTAGTAAAACCATTAAACGTCCAACCCATACCAATTCTTTTTGACTTGCATTTTTATGTAAAAATTGTTTATAAAGATCTTCTGTTAATGCACTAGAACATACTAGTAACTGACAACTTAAAGTAGACATAACAGCTGCTAAAATCGCGGATAATAAAATACCAGCAATCCATGGGTTAAAAAGCGTAAGGGCTAATTCGATAAATACTCGTTCACCGTTTTGACTTACATTTAATGATTGATTTGGATGATTTTGAAAGTAAGCAATTCCAAAAAAACCAACTGCAACTGCACCAGCTAAGCATAAAATCATCCATGTCATACTAATGCGGCGTGCAGTTAAAACAGAACGATGAGAGTGTGATGCCATGAAACGTACTAAAATATGTGGTTGTCCAAAATATCCTAGTCCCCAGCCTAAAGATGAAATTATTGCAAGAAAGCTAAATGCTTTGAACATATTCACATTTTCTATATTTTTTGCCTTAATTACTGTTAATGCATCTGAAATTCCTCCAACAGCAATAATAACAATAATAGGCGTAAGAATTAATGCAAAAATCATTAAACTAGCTTGTACAGTATCAGTCCAGCTTACTGCAAGAAAGCCACCTATAAATGTATATAAAATAGTAACTGCAGCACCAGCCCATAATGCTGTTTGATAATCTAAACCAAAAGTACTTTCAAATAAACGAGCACCTGCTACGACACCAGATGCGCAATAAATCGTAAAAAAAATCAAAATAACTAATGCAGAAATTATACTTAATACTTTACTTTTATCTTCAAAACGATTAGTAAAAAAATCTGGTAAAGTAAGCGCATTATTGTAGTGTTCGGTTTGAACTCGTAAACGTCCTGCTACAATCTTCCAATTTAACCAAGCACCAATAATTAGTCCAATTGCAATCCAACTTTCAGCAATACCTGATATAAAAATAGTACCTGGTAATCCCATTAAGAGCCATCCACTCATATCCGATGCTCCTGCAGATAATGCAGTTACCATACTTCCTAAGCTACGTCCACCAAGAATATAATCATCAAAATTTTTTGTTGAACGATATGCAACAAAACCAATAGATATCATTCCAAGAATATAAATTATAAAGGTTATTAGCATAGGTATACTTACACTCATAACATTCTCCACTATTTATCTGATTGCTTATTAATTAAATAAATCTTTTTTATTACATTATCAAAATCAAATAATGTAACTATTTGGTTTTATCATGTCTTAAATAAAAAGATTTTACTTAATGTTTGTAGTATCTTGTCATTTAAAAGACGGTTCTTACTTATTTAATAACCAACATGTAACACAGGATTCATATTATTTTCACCTGTAATATCGTATAAATTTTCATAGGTTGCGCATGTTCACATTTTTAATTGTATTAAAGATATATTTCTACTATGAATATTGCAATATTCATGAATTATACTGTTTTTGTAAATTTAATTAATTTGAGCTATTTAGTTCATGAAATATAATAGTACAAATATTGTAACATAAGTGCATTGTAATTAAGGTTGATATAATTCATTCTTTGAGGATAAGTAAATAATGCTAAACACTAATATGGGGGTGAAGTTGGATAAAACCACCTGTGATCGTATTAAAATAACGGCACAAAAAATGAATCGGACACCCCACTGGCTTATTAAACAAGCAATTTTTAATTATCTTGATCAATTAGAAGCTAGTAAAAATCCAATTGAAATACCGTCACAGTTATCTAATAAAATAACTAAAGATGATCATTCATTAGAAAAAAGATTTAAACCTTTCGAAGATTTTGCTGAAAGTATTTTACCACAATCAGTCATACGTTCTACTATTACAAAAGCATCAAGATGTCTAGAAACTGATGCAGTACCCATCGCATTAGAATTAGCACGTTTCCCTGCTTTAGAAGCAGAGAAGATTCATGAATTGGCTTATAGTTTAACTCATACCTTACGTAATCAAAAAAGCTTAATTGAACGCCACAGTATAGTACAAAGCTTGCTTCAAGAATTTTCTCTTTCTTCTGATGAAGGTATAGCATTGATGTGTCTAGCTGAAGCACTTTTACGTATTCCTGATAAATCAACACGTGATTTACTAATTCGTAATAAAATTAATAATAATATTAAATGGCAATCACATTTAGGTGCTAGCCCTTCTATGTTTGTCAATGCAGCTACTTGGGGGTTGCTATTGACTAGTCGAGTAGTTTCCATTCATAAAGAATCCAATATAGCATACTTAAAGAATATTATTGATAAGAGCGGTAAACCATTAATACGTAAAAGTTTAGAAATGGCAATGCGTTTAATAGGGAAACAATTTGTTACAGGAGAAACAATATCAGAAGCTTTAAATAATGTTCAAAAGTTAGAAGAAAAAGGATTTAGATATTCTTATGATATGCTAGGTGAAGCAGCATTAACATATAGTGATGCAAAAGCATATTTATTATCTTATCAACAAGCAATTCATGCAATTGGTAAAGCTTCTAATGGTCGAGGAATTTATGAAGGGCCTGGTATTTCAATAAAGCTTTCAGCTTTACATCCTCGTTATAACCGAGCACAATACGAACGAGTAATAAAAGAATTATATCCTATTCTTAAATCTTTAACTATATTAGCTCGATCTTATGATATAGGGATTACTATAGATGCAGAAGAAGCTGATCGTTTAGAGATTTCGTTAGATTTGTTAGAAAAGTTATGTTTCGAACCAGAATTAAAGAATTGGAATGGTATTGGCTTTGTCATTCAAGCATATCAAAAACGTAGTCTTTTTGTAATTGATTTTATTTCTGATCTAGCACAACGGAGCTATCGCCGCTTAATGATACGTTTAGTAAAAGGTGCTTACTGGGATACTGAAATTAAACGTACACAAGTTGCAGGATTAGAAGATTATCCTGTATATACCCGCAAAGTATATACTGATATTTCTTATTTAGCATGTGCACGAAAACTTCTATCAATACCAAACTTTATTTATCCTCAATTTGCTACCCATAATGCTTGTACGTTAGCAGCAATTTATCAATTAGCAGGAAATAATTATTACTTTGGTCAATATGAATTTCAGTGTTTACATGGTATGGGAGAACCACTATATAAAAATATAGTAGGTAAAGTATCCGATGGTAAGCTTAATCGTCCTTGTCGCATTTATGCACCAGTAGGTACACATGAAACATTATTAGCTTATTTAGTACGACGCTTATTAGAAAATGGTGCAAATACCTCTTTTATTAATCGTATTGCAGATAATACTATACCAATTGAAGAATTAGTAGCTGATCCAGTATCAATAATTCAAAAAATGGGTATAAATGAAGGCATGATAGGTTTACCACATCTAAAAATTCCATTACCTCGCTCTCTTTATGGAGATAAGCGAATTAATTCTTTTGGTATTGACCTAAATAATGAACATAGTTTAGCTTCTCTTTCTAGTACATTATTCAATTCAATTAAAGAGCCATTAATAGTAAAGCCAATAATAATTGGTAAATTAAGTAATAATAGTGAAAGCCGACAAATTATTAATCCTGCAAAAATAGATGACATTGTAGGTAATGTATATGACGCTACAGAAGAAGAAATATCGCAAGCTCTAGATGCTACTATACAAGCTAGTCTCATATGGTCTACTACATCACCGCAAGAACGAGCTAAAATCTTAGAAATTGCGGCTAATATGATGGAATCCCAAATGCAGAGGCTTATTGGTCTTCTAGTACGTGAATCTGGTAAAACTTATAATAATGCTATTGCGGAAATACGTGAAGCAGTAGATTTTCTTTATTATTATGCTGAAATAATAAGAGAAGATTTCAATAATAACACTTATCGTCCTCTAGGACCAGTGGTATGCATTAGTCCATGGAATTTTCCTCTAGCAATCTTCATAGGTCAAATCGCAGCAGCACTAGCTGCTGGGAATAGTGTACTAGCAAAACCAGCAGAACAAACTCCAATAATAGCTGCTCAAGCAGTTCATATTTTATTAGAAGCTGGTATTCCAGCTGGAGTATTACAAATGTTACCAGGATCTGGTGAAATAGTTGGTATGAAATTAATAGAAGATGAACGTATACGTGGAGTTATGTTTACTGGTTCTACATTAGTAGCAAAATTACTAAATCATAGTCTTGCTGGACGTCTTGATAGCGAAGGACATCCTATTCCTATCATAGCAGAAACTGGTGGTATCAACGCTATGATTGTAGATTCTTCAGCATTAATTCAACAGGTAGTAGATGATATATTAATCTCTGCTTTTGACAGTGCTGGCCAAAGATGTTCATCACTTCGTTTATTATGTCTACAAGAAGAAGTAGCTGATTACACATTAAAAATGTTAAAAGGTGCAATGGCTGAATGTCGAATGGGTAATCCAGAACGTTTATCAACTGATATTGGCCCAGTAATTGATATTAAATCTAAAATTAATATAGAACGTCACATTCAAAAAATGAGAATTAAAGGTTTTTCCGTATATCAATCTGTGCTTGAAAATAAACAAGACTCTAAAGATTGTAGTAGTGGTAACTTTATTACACCAACAATTATTGAAATTAATCAAGTAAAGGATTTAGATAAGGAAGTATTTGGACCGGTTCTTCATGTAATTAAATTTAAGCGAAGTAATTTATTTCAAATGATAAATCAAATTAATTCATCTGGATATGGGTTAACATTAGGTATACATACTCGTATTGATGAAACTATTACACAAATTATAAACAAAGCTAAAGTTGGTAATATTTATGTCAATCGAAATATGATAGGTGCAGTAGTTGGAGTACAACCATTTGGTGGAGAAGGACTTTCTGGAACAGGACCTAAAGCAGGAGGACCATTATACCTATATCGTTTACTAGCTTATCGTCCAGATAATGCTTTGAGGATTACTTTTGATAGACAGAATAATGAAATATCAGTAGACAGTGTAATACGTGATGAACTTGTGATATTGCATCAAGCGTTTTTAACGTGGGTAAAAAATAAGCCAGAAATAGAAGCTATATATCAAAGATATTATGATTTATCACAATCTGGCACTGTACGTTTATTATCAGGTCCAACAGGAGAACGCAATACTTATAGTTTAATTCCAAAAGACTGTGTATTGTGTCTTTCAAATAATGAACAAGATATTCTAATACAATTAGCTGCAGTTATTAGCGTAGGTAGCCGAATAATATGGCAAAATGATGAGCTACATAGTACATTACGATCATCTTTACCTTATGAAGTACAAAAATACATTAAACTTACAGACAATGTGCTACATGAAAAATTTGATGCGGTTATTTATCATGGAAATACTAGTCAATTAAATAAATTATGTAAAGATATTGCTTCAATAGATAGATCGATTATAACAGTACAAGGTTTCGTATCTGGAGAAACTAATTTATTAATTGAACGTTTACTGATTGAACGTTCAATCAGCATCAATACTACTGCTGCTGGTGGTAATATAGGATTAATGACAATTAATTAATATAAATTTTATGTTTTGCTAATTTACAAAATATAAAATCCAGTATTATTCTCATAATATGTGTAAAATATTCAAAAAGGCAGTTGTTTAAGATGACTGCCTTTTTATACTATAATAATTTTAATATTATATTTTATCTAAATTTTAGTGATTTGTTTTTAAGGTAAGATACTTAGTAAAATGTATGTATTTTTTTATTTTTATTGTTATTATATAATTTATTGGATGTAAATTATATAATAACAATAAAAGAATTTATCTCTTAAGATAATCTGATTACATCTATCTTTCTTTTATCGAAACTAAATTTTATTAATGAATTAGATACTATTTAATGAAATTATTTTGTATAATATATATACTTTTTGAAGTACTTAATTATAAGTAATAGTTTTATTTATTAAATTATTAACAAATTAAAATTATTAGTTTGTTGAGGTGTAGTAATAAAATAATTTTAAATATCGAATTTTGCTAGATTTATTAAAAAAATAAATCTAGCATTATTCGAGAACATAAAATAATGTACGCTTAATGTTCGATCATTTAGTTAATAATACTAAAAGTATGATAGATACATTATAGCTAAGATAACACCAACCATTAAACTACAGAACATTTCTAAAGTTATCCTCATAATTTAAGAAAACAATTTATAATATTAAGTTAATGTAGCTTACTATTTTTACTATACAAATTAATAAAAAAAATTATCATAAATCTGTTTTAAAACTGATTTGTATTCATTTAAATAACATAATACCAGATTAAATTCATTTATTTTTTAATATATTTTATTTTGTATGCATATACAATACTATACTATTATTTTACATAATAAATGTTTAAAGGACGAAAAATTGTAAGTTATTTTTTTATTTACTTCTACATTTCATGAATAATTAATTTGATATATTTAACTTAATTTAATATATATTTATTAATACATATTTAAACTTAATTAAAATATTTAACAAGAAATAAAATATTTTAATTAACATAACTTTTTTATAAACTTTACTTAGCTAATATTATAATCTAATTTTTAGATGTTGACAAACTATTATATTATGAATATTATTCACAACATAATAACATTAATCCTCTGTAGTTCAGTTGGTAGAACGGCGGACTGTTAATCCGTATGTCACTGGTTCGAGCCCAGTCAGAGGAGCCAGAATAATTCAAATTCATACTATTTTATTAAATATAAATATAAATATAAAATATAACTTTTAAAAAGTTTATATTATGTTTAAGTATATATATCTATAAATTTAAATAAAAACAATCTATTATAAATTTTTAATATTTTAAACTTAATAAAAAATTAAGTGTATTTAATATTTTTTAAAAAAATATTTAAAGATAAAATATTTTACAGGATATTAGCTAATTTAATTTTTAAAAGCTAGGTAAATTACTTTGTCCAACTGTGAATTTACTTTTCTGTTTCATGATTATGAAACTTTTGGTAAAGATCCATCTCTGGATCGCCCTGCACAATTTGCTAGTTTACGTACCGATAAGAATTTTAATGTTATAGAAGAACCTATATTATTATATTGTCAAACAGCAAGTGACTATTTACCGAAACCAGAAGCAGTAATAATTACTGGTATCACTCCACAAATAGCAAATAAAAACGGTGTAAAGGAAGCAACATTTGCTAAACATATTCATAATTTATTTACTAAACCAAAAACATGTATAATTGGTTATAACAATGTATACTTCGATGATGAAATTACGCGTAATGTTTTTTATCGTAATTTTTACGATCCTTATAGCTGGAGCTGGAAAAATGGTAATTCACGCTGGGATCTTCTGAATGTAATGCGTACTTGCTATGCACTACGTCCAGATGGGATAATATGGCCTAAAAATAATGATGGATTTCCTAGTTTTAAATTAGAAAAACTTACTAAGGCTAATGGTTTAGTTCACAAACAAAAACATAATGCTATGTCCGATGTATATGCTACTCAAGCATTAGCAAAATTAGTTAAAGAAAAAAAACCAAAATTATTTAATTTTTTATTCACTCATCGTAATAAATTAAAAATCAAGAATTTAATTAATATTTCTCAAATGAATCCTTTAATTCATATATCTAGTATATTTGGGGCTTCACGGAGTAATGTAGGTTACATAGTTCCTTTAGCATGGCATCCATATAATTGTAATGCATTAATAGTTGCTGATTTATCTGGTAATATAACATCGTTATTAACTCTTAAAATAAATGAATTGGCTAAATTATTATATACTCCATGTGATGAATTAGGAGAACATGTATCATTGCCTATTAAAATCATCTATATTAATAAATGCCCTATACTAATGCCTGTTAATATTTTACGATTAGAAGACATTGAAAGACTTGGTATTAATCAATTACTATGTCTTAAAAATTTAGTTCTATTACGTGAACACATAGAAATTCAAAAAAAAATTAAATCTGTATTTATTAATAAATCAAAATTATTTATAAAATCTAACGATGTAGATACACAATTATATCAAGGATTTTTTAGTAATGCTGATCGTAATAAAATGAATATTTTACTTAAAACTATACCAAAAAATTTAGCAACTGTAGCATTAGATTTAAAATTTGATGATAAGCGTATTAATAAATTATTATTTCGTTATCGTGCACGTAATTTTCCAGATACTTTAGACTATAATGAGCGACAAGATTGGAATCAACATTGTCGTAGTATTTTAAATAATGAATATATAAATATATTTTTATCTGAACTTAAAAAGCTCGTAAATGAAAATAAAAAAGATGCTAAAAAGATAATCCTATTAAGAGAGTTATATTTACATTTTAAAGAATTAATTACAAATAATAATCAATTAAATTTTTAAAATTTATGACATTAAATATCTTATTAAAGATTAATTTATTTTAAATTTTAATCATAAATTCTTAATAAATTATTAATTAAGAATTATCGTTATTTTATTTATCACATATAAAAATAATGATATAAAATATTTAATAATATTAAATTATATAAAATTTATTTGAATATAATGTTAATTTGATATACTTAGAATTAATTGTATAATTCATGAATTATATTCAATATAATTGAATTATTAATACAATATATATTCTTCTAATATAATAGTAATTTCCTATCAATAAGAATTTTTAAGTTTTAATTTAAAAATTCTTACTAAATAATAAAACTATTAAATAATACAATTTTTAAATACATATTCAACTCAATTACTATCATCATAATAATCTTGACTAGTGTTACAACGATTTATACTGAGATAATTTAATATATTTTACTAGTAGTAAATCAATCTTAAAGAAAAGAATAAAGATACCCCAACCAAATTATTTGTTTCGGGTTTTTTTTATGAATTTGGTAACTAAAAGTTAGTTAGATAGGATTGAAATACAAAAAAAGGATAAAAATATGTTAGATAATAATCGTTTACGTATAGCTATACAAAAATCTGGTCGTTTAAGTGATGAATCACGAGAACTATTATCGCACTGTGGAATTAAAATTAGCTTTCAACAACAAAGATTAATTGCTTTTGCAGAAAATATACCTATCGATATACTTTTTGTACGTGATGATGATATTCCTGGTTTAATAATGGATAATGTCGTTGATCTAGGAATTGTAGGTGATAATGTACTAAAGGAAGAGTTATTAACCAGACGTACACAAGGTGATAATCCACATTATTTAACTTTACGCCGTCTTGATTTTAGTGATTGTCGTTTATCAATCGCTATGCCAGTAGATGTAGATTACACCGGACCGCAGTGCTTAAATAATGCTCGAATTGCCACATCTTATCCTCATCTTCTAAAAAAATATCTTGATAAAAAGGGAGTTTCTTTTAAAGCTTGTTTATTAAACGGTTCAGTAGAAGTAGCTCCGCGTGCTGGATTAGCTGATGCTATTTGCGATCTAGTTTCTACTGGTGCTACTTTAGAAGCTAATGGTTTACGAGAAGTAGACGTAATATATCGCTCTAAAGCGATATTAATTCAACGTGATGGTAAATTGTCAACTATTAAACAAAGGTTAGTTGATAAAATGATGACACGTATACAAGGTGTGATTAAAGCACGAGAATCTAAATATATCATGTTACATGCTCCTAGTAAGAGTTTAGAAGAAGTTATTAATCTTTTACCTGGTGCAGAACATCCTACTATTATACCTCTAGCTGGTGAAACAGATAGAGTAGCAATGCATATGGTTAGTAGTGAAACTGTATTTTGGGAAACAATGGAAAAACTCAAAGCGTTGGGTGCTAGCTCTATACTTATTTTACCCATTGAAAAAATGCTGGAGTAATATTAATGAATACAATAAAAATATTCGAATGGCAACAATATAGTGAAGAACAGAAAATTAGATTATTACAACGTTCCTTTATTTCTAACGTTGATAAAATCAGTCAAGTTGTAAATGAAATTTTACTAAAAGTAAAAAAAGAAGGGGATAAAGCATTGCACGAATTTAATGCACATTTTGATAAATCGTATGTAGAAAATTTGCGTATTAGTCCTGAAGATATTAAAAATGCATCATCTCGTGTAAATAATAAATTAAAACAAGCTATTTCAATAGCTATTATGAATATTAAAGTATTTCATAACGCACAGAAAATAGAAAAAGTTGATATAGAAACTCAGCCTGGAGTACGTTGCGAACAAGTGATTCGTCCAATTCAAGCAGTTGGATTATATATTCCTAGTGGTTCAGCATCACTTTTTTCTACAGTTTTGATGCTTGCTATTCCAGCACAACTTGCTGGTTGTAATCGCATAGTTATTTGTTCTCCTCCACCAATTAATGATTATATTTTATATGCAGCTCAGTCATGTGGAGTAAATGAAATTTATCAAGTTGGTGGTGCTCAAGCTATTGCAGCTATGGCTTTTGGCACTGAAAAAATATTTAAAGTAAATAAGATTTTTGGTCCGGGAAATGTTTATGTAACTGAAGCAAAACGTCAAATTATC
The DNA here is from genome assembly GCF_009829985.1 of Pantoea sp. Aalb. NCBI lineage: Bacteria > Pseudomonadati > Pseudomonadota > Gammaproteobacteria > Enterobacterales > Erwiniaceae > Pantoea > Pantoea sp. Aalb. Next base: position 269,139 of record NZ_SZZU01000001.1, on the reverse strand, counting down.
CAACATACAGATAATGTAGCAATTGATATGCTTGCTGGTCCATCTGAAATACTTTTAATTGCTGATAAATATGCTACTCCATCATTTATAGCTTCTGATATACTGTCACAAATAGAACATGGTCCAGATTCTCAGGCAATTGTACTTACTCCTTCAATGCAATTAGCTAAGAATATATCTCTTAATATTAAATCACAATTAATAAGTTTACCACGTGCAGCAATTGTACGTCAAGCATTGGAAAATAGTTGTATAATTATAACTCATGATCTAACTCAATGTATTGATATTGCTAATCAATATGGGCCTGAGCATCTAATTATACAAACTCGTAAACCACGTCAATTAATTGATCATATAAATAATGCCGGTTCTGTTTTCCTAGGGGATTGGTCACCAGAATCTGCTGGTGATTATGCTTCCGGTACTAATCATGTCTTACCTACTTATGGTTGTACAGCAACTCATTCTAGTATTGGTTTATCTGATTTTCAGAAACGTATGACAATTCAAGAATTAATGCCTCATGGATTACTAAACCTTGCGGAAACAATTGAAATATTAGCTAATGCTGAACAATTAGAAGCGCATAAAAATGCAGTCACTTTACGTGTTAATGCATTAAAGGAGCAACAACAAGCATGAAGTTAAATATTAAAGATTTAGCTCGTGCTAACGTACGCAAGCTAATTCCATATCAATCAGCACGTCGTATTGGTGGTAAAGGTAATATATGGTTAAACGCTAATGAATTTCCTTTACCTGTGCCATTTAAATTATCACAGCAAATATTTAATCGTTATCCTGAATGTCAACCAAAATTAGTAATAGAAAAATATGCTTCTTATGTTGGTCTAAAACCAGAGCAAATATTAGTTAGTCGAGGAGCTGATGAAGGTATTGAATTAATAATGAAAGCTTTTTGTGAACCTGGTCATGATACTATTTTATTTTGTCCTCCGACTTATGAGATGTATAAAGTAACTGCTGAAACAATAGGTATTAAATATCGTATTGTTCATACTTTAGATAATTGGCAGCTTAATATATTAGAAATTACTAATACACTAAAAAAAGTAAAAGTATTGTATATGTGTAGCCCAAATAATCCTACTGGAAATTTAATTAATAGTAAAGATATTCATCAGCTATTAGAAATAACGGCAGGGAAAACACTCGTTGTAGTCGATGAGGCTTATATAGAGTTCTGTCCTGAGGCGACATTAATTAATTGGTTAAATAAATATCCTCATTTAGTAATACTACGTACATTATCAAAAGCTTTTGCTCTAGCAGGATTACGTTGTGGATTTACATTAGCAAATAAGCCAATTATTGATTTACTGATGAAAGTAATTACACCTTATCCATTATCGATACCAGTAGCTGATATAGCTAGTCAAGCATTAAGTGAACCAGGTATCGCTCTTATGCGTAAACACGTTATAGATCTAAATACTAACCGTGATTGGTTATTTCATCAATTAAAACAAATGAGATGTGTACAACAGGTCTTCCCAAGTAAAACTAACTATATTTTAGTTCGTTTTATTAAAGAATTTAATGTTTTTAAAAAATTATGGGATAAAGGTATTATTTTACGTAATCAAAGTAAAAAAGATTATCTTTTTGGATGTATTCGTATCTCTATTGGTACTAATGAAGAATGTAAATCTCTAATAGCTGCATTACAAAATTTATCAATGGAAAAAATATGAGCCAAAAAATTTTATTTATCGATCGCGATGGTACTCTTATTTCAGAGCCGGTTAATACTTTTCAAGTTGATCATATAGATAAATTAAGATTTGAAAAGAATGTTCTTATTGCACTTTTAGCATTGAAAAATTCCGGTTATCAATTTGTAATGATTACTAATCAAGATGGTCTTGGTACTGATAGTTTTTCTCAAGATAATTTTAATGGACCACATAATTTAATAATTGATACGTTTATATCACAAGGTATATATTTCAATGAAATACTTATCTGTCCTCATACTCTAGCAGATCATTGTAAGTGTCGTAAACCACAAACTAAAATGGTTGATCATTGGTTAAAGCAAGGTGTATTAGATATAGCAAACAGCTATGTTATAGGAGATCGTGTTACTGATATTGAATTAGCAAAAAATATGGGTATCCAAGGGATAAGATATGGTAGAGAAGGAAAAGATTGGAATACAATTCAATCTTTATTGACTAAATCTAACCGTTATGCACTTGTAAATCGTAATACCAAAGAAACACAAATTAAAATAGAAGTATGGTTAGATCAGGAGGGAAATAGCCAAATTAACACTGGCTTACGCTTTTTCGATCATATGTTAGAACAGCTTGCAATACATGGTGGCTTCTCTATAAAAATTGATGTATCAAGTGATCTATATGTTGATGATCATCATACTATAGAAGATGTAGGTTTAGTATTAGGCCAAACATTATTAAAAGCACTTGGAGATAAATGTGGAATCAGTCGTTTTGGTTTCGTATTACCTATGGATGAATCTATGTCAACTTGCGTACTAGATATTTCTGGACGTCCATATTTTAAATATAAAGCAAAATTTAATTACCAGTATCTTGGAGATATTAGTACAGAAATGATAGAACATTTTTTTCGTTCACTATCGTACTCAATGATGGTTACACTACATTTAAAAACTCAAGGTGATAATGATCATCATATGGTAGAAAGTCTTTTTAAAGCTTTTGGTCGCACATTACGTCAAGCGATGAATATAAAAGGGAATATTGTACCAAGTTCAAAAGGAGTATTGTAATGAAAGTAGTTATTCTTGATACTGGCTGCGCTAATTTATTATCATTAAAATGGGCAATTAAACGATTAGGTTATACGTTGGAAATAAGTAACGAACCATCTATGTTAATGAAAGCTGATAAAATATTATTACCTGGTGTTGGTTCTGCTAAAGCAGCAATGAATCAACTTAAATCTTTTAATCTAATAGATTTAATAAAAAAATTACATCAGCCAATATTAGGAATTTGTTTAGGAATGCAAATATTTGGTTGTAGAAGTAGTGAAAATGGTGGTATCAATACACTAGGTATTATTGATAAACCAGTTTCCATCATTAATACAAAAGGATTGCCATTACCACATATAGGTTGGAATAAAATCATTGTAGAAACCAAACATTTTTTATTTAATAATATTCCTAATAATAGTTATTTTTATTTTATACACAGTTATGCTATGTCACTAAACTATCATACTATAGCTAAATGTAATTATGGTTTTGTATTCACTGCTGCATTGCAAAAAAATAATTTCTTTGGCGTCCAGTTTCATCCAGAGCGCTCTGGTACAGTTGGAGCACAATTGCTAAAAAATTTTTTGGAGATTTAATGATTATCCCAGCTTTAGATTTAATTGATAGTAAAGTAGTTCGTTTATATCAAGGTAACTATAATCAACAGCGTAAGTATAATAAAGGTCCCTTAGATTATTTACATAGTTATAAACTTCAAGGTGCAGAAATACTACATTTAGTAGATTTAAATGGTGCTAGAAATCCTATTAAACGTCAAATATCTTTTTTAAAAAAATTAATGTATAACATTGATTTACCAGTACAAATAGGAGGTGGTATTCGTAATTTTGATGCTATTACTACGATGTTAGATATAAAAAATATATCTCGTGTAGTGATAGGTTCTGCTGCAATAAAACATCCACAAGAGGTAAAAATATGGTTTAAAAACTTTGGAAGTGATTCTATAGTGCTAGCTTTAGATGTACGTGTTGATTCTAATAACCGTAAAGAAGTAGCTATTAATGGTTGGCAAAAAGCATCTTCTATTACATTAGAAGAGGTAATTGGTTGGTATCAATCAGTTGGTCTTAAACATATTTTATGTACTGATATTGTACGAGATGGTACATTACAAGGCGCTAATGTAGCCTTATATAAAGAAATATCTGAGAAATTTCCAGACATAATGTTTCAAGCTTCCGGTGGTATTAGTTCATTAGCTGACATTGCTGCACTACGTTATAGTGGAGTACAAAGTGTAATTGTAGGGCGCGCTTTATTGGAAAATCAATTTACACTATCGGAGGCTATTGAATGCTGGCAAAAAGAATAATTGCTTGTTTAGATGTATATAACGGACAAGTTGTAAAAGGAATAAAGTTTCGTAATCATGAAGTTATTGGTGATATTATTTCATTAGCACAGCGTTATTCACAAGAAGGTATAGATGAACTTGTTTTTTACGATATTTCTGCCTCATCTAATGATAGTATAGTAGATAAAAAATGGATATCGCAAGTAGCAGAATTAATTAATATCCCATTTTGTGTTGCAGGTGGCATTAAAAACGAAGAAAATGCTACACAAATTTTAAAATTTGGTGCTGATAAAATTTCTATTAATTCCCCAGCCTTATCTAATCCTAATCTTATTACTCGTTTAGCTGATCGTTTTGGTGTTCAATGTATTGTAGTAGGTATTGATAGTTGGTTTAATAAGGAGACCAATACATATCACGTTAATCAATATACTGGTAATGAAATAAAAACTTTAGTTACACAATGGGAAACACTTGATTGGATTCAGGAAGTACAAAGATTAGGTGCAGGTGAAATTGTATTAAATACAATGAATCAAGATGGTGTATGTAACGGTTATGATTTAATACAATTAAAAATTATGCGTAAAGTATGTAAAGTTCCACTTATTGCTTCTGGCGGTGCCGGTAATATGCAACACTTTTTTGATGTTTTTGAACAAGGGAAAGTAGATGGTGCATTAGCAGCTTCTGTTTTTCATAAGGAAATTATTAATATTAAAAAATTAAAATTTTTTTTAATAAATAAAGGTGTGGAGATTCGAGCATGTTAACTATAGAGCAATTAGATCAATTAGATTGGGAAAAAACATCTGGCATGATACCAGCAATAGTCCAACATCATATTTCTGGAGAAATTTTAATGCATGGTTATATGAATCATAAAGCATTACATAAAACTTTAACAGAAAAAAAAGTTACTTTTTATTCAAGAACTAAAAAATGTTTATGGACGAAAGGTGAAACTTCAGGATGTTTCCTTAATTTAATTGATATTGCATCAGACTGCGATAAAGATACTTTATTAATATTAGTAAAACCATTTGGTCCTAGTTGCCATATTGGACAATCTAGTTGTTTTTCGTTTATTGCTCCAGATGGAATTTTTCTTTATAAGTTAGAACAATTATTAGTTAAAAGAAAATATGTAGATCCAATAAAATCATATACAGCAAAGTTATATAATAGTGGGACTAAACGTATCGCGCAAAAAGTTGGGGAAGAAGGAATAGAAACTGTATTGGCAGCTGTAGTCAATAATCGTCATGAATTAATAAATGAAGTTTCTGATTTAATCTATCATCTAATTGTGCTATTACAGGATCAAAATATTGATTTCAATATCATTATAAATAATTTACGTAATCGTCATATATCATAAATATTTTTCATAAAAATCATGAAAATGCCAAAATTAGCTATATTCATAAAAATTTAACGTTATAGTACATATGTTTATTTTATAAATTTAAGATGAATATAAGCTATTATAGCTTGATTTAAATATAAAATGTATATTTTTTTATGATAATAAAGCTCATAGTATAAAAAACGGACTTAAATGTTTACTAATTAAGATTTTCCTCTGACCATTTAGTATGAAATATACCAGTTTTATCAGAACGCTTATACGTATGTGCACCAAAATAATCACGTTGAGCTTGAATTAAATTAGCTGGTAAAATTGCTGAACGATATCCATCAAAATAAGCAATTGCAGAAGAAAAAGCAGGAACTGCAATACCATTTTGTATAGCATATACTATTATTTCACGTAATGCCTGTTGATAATGATCAGTTATATCTTTAAAATAAGGAGTTATCATTAAGTTAAATATTTTTACATCTTTGATATAAGCATCTATAATTTTTTGTAAAAAATGAGCACGAATAATACATCCTCCGCGAAAAATTTTTGCAATTTCAGCATAATTAAGATTCCAATTGTATCTTTCAGAAGCAACTCGTAGTTGAGAAAATCCTTGTGTATAAGAAATAATTTTACTTAAGTATAAAGCACGTCGTATTTTTTCAATAAATTCTAATTTATTTTTGGTAATGACTTTGACTTTTGGACCACTAAGTACTTTAGAGGCAATGATTCTTTGAGATTTTAAAGAAGAAAGATAGCGTGCGAATACAGATTCAGTAATAAGAGATAGTGGTTCACCAAGGTCTAAAGCATTTTGACTCACCCATTTACCAGTACCTTTATTAGTCGCTTCGTCTAAGATGAGATCTACTAAATATTTATTTTCTATTTTATTATCATCTACTTTTTTTGCTAAAATTTTTTTAGTAATATTAATTAAATAACTATTAAGTTCACCATTATTCCAGTCAGTAAATATTTCAGCTAAATCTTTATTAGTACATGCAAGTGCATTTTTCATCAAATAATATGCTTCTGCAATAAGCTGCATATCACCATATTCAATGCCATTGTGAATCATTTTTACATAGTGACCAGCTCCATCTGGCCCAATGTAAGTAACACATACTTCACCATCTTCTGTACGAGCAGCGATTTTATTAAAAATCGGTGCCATTAGTTCATAAATTTCTCTTTGTCCACCTGGCATAATACATGGTCCTTTTAATGCACCTTTTTCTCCACCAGATATACCTGTACCTAAAAAATGAATACTACTTTTAGATAATTCTTGATTACGGCGTATTGTATCTTTATAAAAAGAGTTTCCTCCGTCTATTAAAATATCGTTCTTGTTTAAATATGGAATTAATAATTTAATTATCTTATCCGTAACTTTTCCTGCTTGTACCATTAATAATATACGACGTGGTTTTTCTAATGAGTCAACAAAATCTTTAATAGAATAATAAGGTACAAGATTTTTATTTTTATTTGCAATTATAACATCATCTGTTTTTTCACGTGAGCGATTAAAGATGGAAACACTATAACCATGACTTTCTATATTAAGAGCTAAATTACGGCCCATAACTGCCATACCTATAACGCCAATTTGTTTTTTAGACATTTAAAACTCCTAACTATAAAATGAAATTAATATGCAATATATCTATAATTATCAATTCTAATGTCGTTTTAATTAATTTGAAAGAGTATATAAATATATAATATTTATGTATTTCTATGAAAAAATATTTTTTAGTCTATAATTTAAAAAAATGATTGAATAAAAAAACGTTATAAGTTTTATTAAAACTTATAACGTTTTTTTAAAGTGATTTTAATTGATATTAACTAAAAATACTGGCATTTTTTTCTTAGTTAACATTACTTTAATAAAATACCTAGCTGTCATTAATGCTTCAGATATTGTTTTATCCATATCAAGATAACGATAAGTTCCTAATCTTCCTACAAAAGTAATATTTTGTTCTTTTTTTGCTTTCTCAATATATTTATATAATAAATATATTTTATTTTTCTCTCTTATAGGATAATATGGTATATCATTTTTATTACATGACCTACTATATTCACGATAGCATACTGATAATGAATGTTTTTCCCATGGAGCAAAATATTTGTGTTCTGTTATCCTTGTAAAAGGAATTTTTTTTTCACAATAGTTCATAACTGCACATCCTTGGTAGTCTCCAGAGACTATAAATTTTTCAAAATCCAAAGTTCTATAATTTAATCGACCTAAATCATAATTAAAATATTCATCTAAAGAACCACTATAAAAAGTATGTTGATATTTTTCTTTATCTTGATGTGAAAAAGAGGTATTAAGTTCAATTTTAATATTTTTATTATTTAAAATAGATTCAATTATTGGAGTATATCCATATTTAGGTATACCTTGATATATATTATTAAAATAATTATCGTCATAATTAAATCGAATTGGTATTCTATTAATAATAGAAGGTGAAAGTTTTTGTGGACTGATGCCCCATTGTTTAATTGTATAACCCTTAAAAAAGGCATCATATAAATCTTTTCCAATAACATATAAAGCTTGTTCTTCGAGATTTTTAGGAGAAATAATTTTTTTATTAACTTTAGATTGTATTAATTGCTTAGCTTCATTAGGAGAACAAGTTTTTTTAAAAAATTGATTAATAGTATGTAAATTAATAGGTAATGAAAAAATTTGATTTAATACAAGTGCTTTAACACGATTTATATATGGCATCATAATAATATGTGAACAAATATAATTCCAAACTTCTTTATTATCTGTATGAAAAATATGTGGACCATATTTATGAATCATAATATTTGTATAATTATCTCTTTCACTATAACAATTTCCAGCTACATGATTTCGTGAATCAATAATTTTTACACTGTAACTTTTTTCTGCCAACTCACGGGCAATAACAGCACCAGAAAAACCAGCACCTACAACAAGAATTTCTTTCATAAAAAACCTATATTTATAATATGTTAAATATACTAATAAATAAATAATTGCTTTTTTAAAAGAATTTTTAAGTTTTAATATTCAATATTATCAGTTAAGAAATTTAGTTAAGTAATAAATATTATAAATTTTATATTTTTATATTTTTATATTTTTATATTTTTATATTTTTATATTTTAATATTTTTAATTATAATTGAATCAGATGTTAATCTAAATGAATTATTCTAATATTAAGGATAGATTTAATCCTTATTATTTACTTTATATATAGTGCTTATTTTATAAAAAGCCATTAGGATTTTTTAAATACCAATTCCACATATCACATATCATATCTTTAATGTTATATTTTGGAAACCAATTAAGTTCATTTTTTGCTAATGAAATATCAGCCCAAAATGATGGTAAATCACCAACTCTACGTAATTTAAATTCATATGGTATTTTTTTACCGGATATTTTTTCAAAAATTTTAATTATTTCCAGAACAGAAAAGCATTTTCCACTACCTAAATTATATGCTTTATAACCCTTTATTTTTGGTAAATTATTTAAAATTCTTATATGCCCTTTTGCTAAATCAACTACATGAATATAATCACGTTGTGCGGTGCCATCTGGCGTATTGTAATCATTGCCAAATATAATTAATTTGTCCATTTTACCAGTCGCAACTTGTGCAATACATGGTAATAAATTACTAGTAAATGATGAATCTTCACCAATTTCACTAGATTCATGTGCACCAATAGGATTAAAATAACGTAATGCTATTCCAGTAAAGGCTGGTTCTACTTTAGATAAATGTTGCATAAAAAGTTCAATGATTAATTTAGACGTACTATATGGACTAGTAGTTCCGCTAATAGTCATATTTTCTGTATATGGAGATAATGCATCTGCACCGTATATAGTCGCAGATGAACTAAAAATAAAATTTAAAATTTTTGCAATACGCATTTCCTCTAATAATAAAATAGTTCCAGATATATTATTATTATAATATTCTAAAGAATTGAATATTGATTCTCCTACTGATTTAAGAGCAGCAAGGTGTATTACAGCAAAAATATTATGAATAGAAAATAAGTTACGCAAGCACTTGCGATTACGTATATCTCCTTCTATGAAAATTATTTTTTTATCTATTAGTTTTTCTATACGATTAATAGATTTACGGGATGAATGAGATAGATTATCAAGAACTATAACATCTATATTCTGTTCTAATAGAGCTAATACTACATGTGATCCAATATATCCTGCTCCTCCTGTTACTAAAATGGCCATATATGATATTCCTTTTAAAAAAGTAAGCAATTCTTATTAAAAATGAATTTTATACTTTTTATTTTAATACTGAATAATATAATATAAATTATTCAGTAAAATGAACCTTAATATAATAATATTATAATTATATTATATAAATTTTAATAAAAAAATTAATTTTAGTAATTAAATTATATATATTTTATAATTTTTACTTTAATAATCATTTAAATATTTTAAATGTAAATATATTGATTTTTTTAAAACTTTATAAAAATAAAAATAAAAATAAAAATAAAAATAAAAAGCATATATAATATTTATTAATTTTAAGCAGAAATTTAATTTAAGATTAAAGAAAATTTAGGATATTATAATAAATTATTTATCGAATACTTCTATTCTAGAAAAAATATAAATATTTTGAGTAAAGAAAGTAAGTATTATAAATTAGTCTTTATCTATACAATTAATCTTAATGTTTTTTTGATTGTAATATTTTGCATTTTTACGCCTATTATAAGGTCGAATAGCTGAACTAGATAATAGTTCAAAACTCAGTGCTCCAATGATCATTTTCGGTCGTAAAGCTAATGGTAATTTACCAGAATTATAACATTCTAGCACAATACATCCTTGCCAACCTGGATCTATGCGATGTGCAGTTACATGTATCATCAATCCTAATCGAGCTAGTGATGAACGGCCATCTAACCAACCTACCATGTTATCCGGAATCGTTATAGATTCTAATGTTACTGCTAATACTAGTTCTCCTGGATGTAAAAAAAACACCTCATTTTCTGATAAAATAATTTCATTGCTCATTATTCGATTTATAGAATAATTTATTTCATTTTTAGAAGCACTTAAATCTATAAAAGGTATATTATGTCCATTAAAGATACGAAACTGATTACCTAGGAGTACATCTACAGTAGCACCATTAATGCGTTCTATTGGTGGACGTGGTTCGATAGATAACTTACTACTATCCAACCAGATTTCGATATCACGATCACATAATCTCATTTTAAATAGTCTATAATTTCATTGAGTAAGTTAAAGTCATTTAACTTTATTATTCATAATAATTAAATTATTGTTTTATATTTAATAAATTAGTTAGAGTATTAAATTCTTGATAAGAATAATTATGAATTTTTCATATTTTAGGGATTTACTTTCTAGTAATTATAAAATTAGCAGTTGTAAATTTTCCATGTATAATATATTAAGTTTATTTTATTATCTACCACCATTGATGAAAATGATGTATAGGACCTATACCTTTACCTACCTCTAACGAATTAGAATGTAGTATAGCCTGTTGTAACCAATTTTTAGCTTCTGTTATTGTATCTAACAAATTGCCATATCTTGGATATAAAGCTGTTATTGCAGCTGATAAAGAACATCCTGTTCCATGGGTATTACGCATATTAAGTCTTCTTGAAGTAAAGCGCCGTTGAAAGGTTTTTGTTATTAACCAATCTGGACTTTCCTTATTATTAAGATGTCCACCTTTTATCAATACAGCTTTACAACCAATATTAATTAATGCATTACCTTGTTCTATCATTGTTTTTTCATTTTTTGCTATAGAGCTATCTAAAAGCATAGCTGCTTCTGGTAAGTTTGGAGTAATTAATGTTACATTAGGTAACATTAATTCACGCATTTTAGTCAATGCAATAGTTGATAACAGCGAATCTCCACTTTTGGCGATCATGACAGGATCAAAAACAATAAAAGGTAAATTAGTACTTTTCAATCTTTCTGCTACTACCTCAATAATTTTTGTTTCTGCTAGCATTCCTATTTTAACAGCATCAATTCGTACATCATCTAACACTGAATTAAGTTGCTCACTAATAAAAAAATCATCAATATGATAAAGTGATTGTACTCCGCAAGTATTCTGTGCTACTAGTACAGTAATTACGCTAGTACCATATGCCCTAAGAGCTGAAAATGTTTTAAGATCAGCTTGAATTCCAGCTCCACCACTTGGATCGGTACCAGCAATGGTTAAAACATTAATATATTTCATAGTATTACTTTTAATATCTATAATAATTTTTGAATTAAAAATAAATTATTTTAAGATTTTTATCTTAAAATCAGCAAATAAAAAAATATTTCCTATTATTAAATACTAATCTATTTATTTCTGAAATTTCTCATATTGATTTTACAATTAATCCTTTATTTTATATATTCTTTTATACTAAGGTTTACTTTTGAATATTAAAAAATTATTATTTTTAAATATTCTGTACTATAATTACATAGTAATATATTAAATATTTTAAAATACATATAGGCATATATGTAAATATATATACCTATAAAAAATTACTAATTCAGTATTAAATTTTTTATATAATTGAACTTTTAATTTATTTTAGGTAAATGTTTTTTTAAATAAAAATTTAAATTTATTTATAAAATTCCAATTAAATCTATTGATGGTGATATAGTTGAGTCACCTTCTTTCCATTTAGCTGGACATACTTCACCTGGATGAGAAGAAACATATTGAGCTGTTTTTATTTTACGTAAAAGATTAGATGCGTCACGTCCTATACCTTCAGCAGTTATTTCGATTGCTTGAATGATACCTTCTGGATCAATAATAAACGTACCACGATCAGCTAAACCTTCAGATTCACGCATAATTTCAAAGTTACGTGTTAATATACCAGTTGGATCACCAATCATTGCATATCGAATTTTTGCAATAGTTTTAGAAAAACTATGCCATGCTTTATGAGTAAAATGTGTATCAGTTGAAATAGAGTATATATCGACACCTAACTTTTGAAATTCATCATAGTGATCAGCTAAATCACTTAATTCTGTTGGACATACAAAAGTAAAATCAGCTGGATAAAAGAAAAATATACTCCATTTACCTATAATATCTTGTTCTGTTATATTAATAAATTCTCCATTTTTAAAGGCACTATTTTTGAAAGGTTTGATTTTAGTATTAATAATTGACATGTTGAACCTCCATTAAAATAGATAAAACACCTTACATGATATTTATTATTATTTCTATATACATTAGAATTTTTTTATTCGATTAAATACATATTATAGAATATTTATTCTATAAAATATTTTTATTAGTAGAAAATTTAAAAAAATAAATAGTATTTTACTAAAACTATTGATAATTTTAATTATATACATATAAAATTTGATGACATTATTTATTAATATAAATCTTTGAAAATATTTAATCCTTTTATTACTCAAGAATTAAAAGAAATGACTAATTTTGTATTAATATTTGAAGATTGATTTTCCCTTTTATAAAAAGATATTTATATCATGACTAAAGTAGTTAAAAAGATTCTAGTAACATGCGCATTACCTTATGCAAATGGTTCAATTCATTTAGGTCACATGCTTGAACATATACAAGCAGATATTTGGGTCCGTTATCAGAAAATGCGTGGTAAGCAAGTTTATTTTATTTGTGCTGATGACGCTCATGGAACTCCAATTATGTTAAAAGCTCTACAATTAGGGCTTTCACCAGAGCAAGTAATAACAAAAATGAAGAGTGAACACGAAATAGATTTTGCTAACTTTAATATTAGTTATGATAATTATCATACAACACATAGTAAAGAAAATCATTATTTTGTTAAATTAATTTATAAAATTTTAAAAAAAAATAGATTTATTAAAAAACATACTGTTTTTCAGCTTTACGATCCAATAAAAAAAATGTTTTTACCAGATCGTTTTGTGAAAGGTACATGTCCTAAATGTAAATCTTTAGATCAATATGGTGATAACTGTGAAATATGTGGATCAACTTATAATTCAACAGATTTAATTGAAGCAAAATCTATACTTTCAGGCGTAAAGCCAGAAATACGCGATTCGAATCACTTATTTTTTGATCTACCTTCATTTAGTAACATGCTTAAAGATTGGATTCATTCTGGAATAATGCCAAAACAAGTTGCAAATAAAATGCAAGAATGGTTTAAATCAGGGTTAAAGCAATGGAATATTTCAAGAGATGCACCATATTTTGGTTTTAAAATTCCTCAAGTACCAGATAAATATTTTTATGTTTGGCTTGATGCTCCAATAGGTTACATGGGATCATTCAAAAATTTATGCGATAAAAATAGTAATATAGATTTTGAGGAATTCTGGAATAAAAACTCCACTACTGAATTATATCATTTTATAGGGAAAGACATAGTTTATTTCCATAGTTTATTTTGGCCTGCAATATTAGAAGGTTGTAATTTCCGTAAACCAACTTATTTATTCGTTCATGGTTATATTACAATAAATGGTGCTAAAATGTCAAAATCACGTGGTACTTTTATTAAAGCTAGTACTTGGCTACGTCATCTAGATTCTGAAAGTCTACGTTATTATTATGCTACAAAGATTTCATCAAATATTGATGATATTGACTTAAATTTTATAGATTTTGTAAAACGGGTAAATTCTGATATAGTAAATAAAGTAATAAACTTAGCATCACGTAATGCTAACTTTTTAATAAAATATTTTGATGGTAAATTATCAAATAAATTAGCAGACCCATTACTTTATCAAACTTTTATTAAAGCTTCTGAAAAAATTGGTGATGCTTGGGAAAACCGTGAATTTAATTATGCTACTCGTAAAATTATGACAATGGCAGATATTGCTAATCGCTATGTAGATAATCAAAAACCTTGGATGCTAGCAAAAGATACAAAGCATATTGTTGAATTACAATCTATTTGTTCAATGAGTATTAATTTATTTAGAATTATAATGATTTGGCTAAAACCAGTATTACCATTAATCAGCAAAAAAGCTGAAGATTTTCTTCAAAGTGAATTATCTTGGGAAGATATCCCTTATCCATTAATTAATCATACTATCTCTCCTTTCAAGGAAATGTATAAACGTATAGAAATGAATAAAATTAATGATTTGATTAAGGATGCTAAAAAAGAATGTCACGAGAAATCAAGTAAAGAAAAATGATATTTAACTTGAATTTTTTTAAAGAAATAAATATTTTCCATAAAATATTTATTTCTTTTTTACATATTTTAATGAGTCTAAGGTTACAGCTAAAATAATGATACTACCTTTAATAATGTATTGCCAATAAGGATTAACACCAGTATAAGTTAATCCATAGTTAATAACTGTGAAAATTATTACACCTGTAACAACACCAGCTACTGTCCCTACACCACCAGAAAAAGAAACACCACCAACTACACATGCTGCAATTGCATCTAATTCATACATAAAACCAAGATTATTAGTAGCACTACCAACTCTCCCAGCTTCTAATATTCCACCTATCGCATAAAAAATTCCTGATAGCATATACGCTAAAATAAGATTTAATGATACATTTACACCTGATACTTTTGCCGCTTCTGGATTACCACCTATAGCAAAAATATTTTTACCGAATCGTGTTTTATTCCATAAAATCCAAATAAATATAATTGCAATAATAGCATAAAAAGTAATAAAAGAAAGCTTAAAATTACCTAACTGCAAAAAGCCTTGTGTAAATTTAGAAAAACTAGCATCAAATCCTGCGATTGGTGATGAACCTACAAAATCATAATAGAGTGAATTAATTCCATATACGATAGTCATTGTTCCTAACGTAGTAATAAACGGTGTAACTTTTAGATACGCAATTATGATCCCATTAAAAAAGCCAATCATGCTACCAATAATACATACAGTTAAAAGAACTAATGAAATAGGCAAAGTATTTAAATGTAAGAAAACTTTATTTACATTATCCATAGATTGTAGTAGTGAAGCTGATATTAGAGCAGATAAACCTACTTGACGTCCTGCAGAAAGATCAGTGCCTTGAGTAACAATTAAGCAGGATACACCTAATGCGATAATAATACGTACAGAAGATTGAGTTAAAATATTACTCAAATTGGTTAAACTTAAAAAAGTTTGATCTTTTAAAATAATGATAGTTAAAAGTAAAAATAGGACACCGTAAATTCCACCTTCTTGTAACCAGTTTAATGAACTCTTCTTAATCATTTTCATGTTAAAAATCCTTCACCATATTTAAAGGTATAGTGATGCTAGACGGAAAATTTCATCTTGAGAAGTGCTCTTGGTATCAAGAATGCCAGCTACTTTTCCATTACTCATAACTAAAATACGATCTGTAATACCTAATAACTCTGGCATTTCAGAAGAAATAATAATAATACCTTTTTTTTGATTTGCTAATTCATTGATAAGATTATAAATTTCTAATTTAGCTCCAATATCAATTCCACGTGTTGGTTCATCAAGCATTAAAATTTCTGGTTTAGTTAATAACCAACGTCCAATAATAACTTTTTGTTGATTGCCTCCAGAAAGAGCTATAATTTTTGTTTGATGAGAAGGAGTTTTTACTCGCATAGTATTAATAACCCATTGAGTATCACTTATCATAAATTTTTTATTAAGAAATCCAAAATTATTTTGATATCTTTTAATATTTGCAATAATAGTATTAAATGTAATATCTAAATAAGCATAAATACCAGTTGTTCGACGTTCTTCTGTTACTAATGCAAAGCCATTATTAATAGCTTCTTTAGTCCTACGATTATTAATTTCTTTACCATGCAATGTAATAGTTCCATGTGATTTTTTTCTGACTCCAAAAATAACTTCTAAAATATCAGTACGTTTTGAACCTACAAGTCCAGCAATACCAAAAATTTCCCCTTTACGTAAATTAAAAGATACATTTTTAATGGATGGTTGCTGTAGAGATGTTAGATTCTCAACTTTAAGGATTATTTCTCCTAGAGTGTTAGTTTTTTTAGGAAATCGCTGTTTTAGAGGGCGACCAACCATCGTGGCAATAATTTTATCCATATCTAAATCTTTTAATAACTGAGTAGTAATCCATTCTCCATCACGTAAAATAGTAACCTCATCACAAATCTTAAATATTTCTTCCATTTTATGAGAAATATAAATAATTCCACACCCTCTATTTTTCAAATTACGAATTATTGTAAATAAGTGATTAATTTCTTTTTCAGTTAATGATGAAGTTGGTTCATCCATAATAACTATCTTTGCATTATAAGAAAAAGCTTTAGCAATTTCAATCATTTGCATTTGTGAAATAGAAAGTTCGGCTACATTATCTAAAGGATCAATATTGATATCTAATTGTTCGAATATGTCTTTAGTATTTCTATACATTTCGTTTTGGTTGATAAACATATTTTTACATGGATATCGACCAAGCCACATATTATCCATTACATTACGTTGTAAAACTAAATTTAATTCTTGATGGACCATAGATATACCATGTTCTAAAGCTTCTTTTGAACTCTTAAAATCAATTTCTTTGTTCTGAAAGAAAATATTGCCTTTATCCTTTTTATAAATCCCAAATAAACATTTTAATAATGTTGATTTACCTGCACCATTTTCTCCTATTAGCGCATGAACAGAGTAAGGACGCACTTTTAAATTTACATTATGTAGAGCCCTCACTCCTGGAAATGATTTAGATATATTTTCCATTTTCAATAGGTAATTTTGTTGTACGCTAGGATTATTATCCTGCATAATTTATCCTGACAGAACTAAAGAATTTATTAAATATAAACTAATAAATTAAAAATCTAATTTTATTATGGTAAAAATAAAGTAAATTATTTTAAAGATTTAGACAAAATTTCTTTGTCTATTGCTACATAAGGTACGCGGACGATATTATTTTTCAATTTAAAGCCAATCCTTGATTTTCTTAAATATTTCTTTTTACCTTTTGCAATATTAATTGCAATATTAAATGTCGCTTTTGCTTGATTTTTTGCATCATTTAATACTGTACCAGCCATTAAACCTGATTTAACCATTGTTAATGCTTCTGGTAAAGCATCAACCCCAAATACTGGAATATATTTATTATACGCTTTCAATGCTTCTATAGCACCCATTGCCATTGCATCATTATTAGCAATAATCATCTCGATTTTACTTGCTTTAGGCCCAGATAAC
Organism: Pantoea sp. Aalb; assembly: GCF_009829985.1. Taxonomy (NCBI): domain Bacteria; kingdom Pseudomonadati; phylum Pseudomonadota; class Gammaproteobacteria; order Enterobacterales; family Erwiniaceae; genus Pantoea; species Pantoea sp. Aalb. Next base: position 251,351 of record NZ_SZZU01000001.1, on the reverse strand, counting down.
CAAGCTTCAACTTTATCTTTTGCTAGTGCTGTTTCCCACATTGCAGAATCTATTGCGAGCTGTTGTGTTTTTATTCCGTGTTTATTTAACGTTTTAATTACATATTTAGTACGAGCTTCAGCATCAGGATGACCAGGCTCTCCTTTAAGAAGTACATATTGAATCTTACCATCTTTATTTAAATCCCATGATGGTGTTGATTTCCAATGTTTTTCAATAAGCTGAGCTTGAATTATACCAGATTCTTTAGAGTCAGCACCTACGTAATACGCTTTATTATAACTAGATAATACTTTAGCATTTGGTTCTTTATTAAAGAAAACAACAGGTATATTATTAGCACGTGCTTTATCAATAACAACTGCAGCAGCAGCTGGATCTACTAGATTAATTGCTAATACTTTAACACCTTTTGCTATCAAAATATCAATTTGATCATTTTGTTTAGATTGATCATTTTGTGAATCATTCATTAACAACTCAACACCATGTACCTTTTTCACTTCTTTTTCAAGATGCTTTCGTACCATTGACATAAAATTGTCATCATATTTATAAATAGTTACTCCAACACGAACATTACCAGATGCTGTCATTATCATAGTCATACTAGCAATTAATGCTGTAAGTATTAAAATCTTTTTATTCTTCATATTTATAAAGATCTCCTAGATTCATTAATTATACTGATAATTTCTCTTATTCCGATGATTATTTTTAATAAAAACTTATTTTTTATGTAAAATATTTTTATGCTAAATTTAATTATGGAAATTAATCTAAAAAAGTAAAAAATATTATATATCTAATCCATAATAATATTTATTATTGTATGAAATGATTGCTTAATTGAATGTGAATGTAATCACAAATTAAAATAGTTAATAGTAGTTCTTAATTAAGTTATAATTTTTTCAGTATCAGATTCTTACTAAAGAAGAATTGAAAGAAATTTATTCTATTTTAAAAATTAAAAGATTTAATAATCTAGGATAGATTATAAGTATTTTACTAATTAATTTAAAATAAAGTATTCTAAAAAATTAATTTATAAAATTTTTTATCAGAATAATTTTAATAAAACAATATTGACTTTTTTAAAGCCTTAAAACAATAAATAAATATCATAATATATTCATATATAATATAAATAATTATTTTTTAATTTTTATTAAAACTAATTTTTTATTGACATAAAAAGATTAACTATGAACATAATTAATTGATGACAAATAATATCAATCTAATATAATGATTTATATTATTATATAAATTAATATTTTTAAATAAATACTTATATTATAGTGAATGTAAAATAGTAAATATTCATTAATTTAGCAATAAAAAATTTAAAATTTTTATTGCTAAATTAAATAAATAAAATTTATTATATATAACTTATTATTATTAATAATATTTTAAAATTTTAAATATCTTTTTAAATATTAATTTAACTATAATTGTTCGTTTATAATTATTAATGATTCTTTTATTCAAAATAAAATTAATAACCTAAGAAATATATTATATTTAATATAATAGAATTAATTTAGTTAGTATTTTATACTTAATCTATATTTTATATTAACTATATTTTAACATTAACTATGGCATAGTGTACGTAGAAATTCTTGTCTAGTATTTTGACTAGATTTAAATAATCCATCAAGTGAAGTAGTTGTAGTAGCACTAGTAACATCTTTTACACCTCTTGCTTTTACGCAATAATGGACTGCATCAATAGAAACTGCTACATTAATAGTGCCAAGTAAAGTTTGTAATGCTACTAATATTTGCTGTGTTAAACGTTCTTGTACTTGAGGTCGTTGAGCAAAAAAATGTACGATACGGTTAATTTTTGATAGACCTATTACTTTTTCTCTAGGTATATAAGCAACAATAGCTTTTCCATCAATACTTAAAAAATGATGTTCACAAGTACTAGTTAGAATGATATCACGTACAGTAATCATCTCATTTATTTTCATTTTATTTTTAATGACAGTTATCTTAGGGAAATTATTATAATCAAGGCCTGAAAAAATTTCATTTACATACATCTCAGCAATGCGGTGCGGTGTTTCCGTTAAACTATCATCTTTTATATCTAAATTAAGAAGTTGCATAATATGAATTATATGATCGGTAATAGCACGTTTACGTGATTCTACATCTATTTCATATACAGAAGCGCGCAATGGTGTTTCAAGCCCACGTATTAATAGAGCTTCGTGAACCATAGAAGCTTCTCGAGTGAAAGTACTCATTATATATTCTCCAATTATCTATAATAGATTTACAGATTATAAGTTTCATGTAAAAAACAAAATATTTGGTTTAAATAAATTATTGACTTAATTTATTGATTAATACAAAAGATGATAATTTAAAGTTTTATATTTAAAAAACATCAAAAACATATAAAAGAAAATGTTTTCTAGTGAAGATAAATAGATTTTTATTAAAATTACTGAATAATCTATTAATAAGATAATTTTTATATAAAAATTATTAAATATAAATAATTATAATAATAAATATGAATTAAATTTTATTAATGCATTTCTTATTTAAATGAATAAAATAAAAACTTTTTGTTAGTAATTTTATATATTAATAAGTAATTTTTAGAAATTAATTATTGAAATTATTTTTCATCACCCTTAAAATAAATAAGGTTAAATACTAATACAATTAATAATGTTAAATAGTAAAAAAAACATATATTTATGTATTAAATATAAGAATATAAATATATAATAATTCGGATAACGTATCATTTATAGGATAGATTTTAAATAATTAATTACTAAATGTTAAAAAATAATACTAAGAGATAAATAATAAAAATGTTTATTATTCATGCGGAAGTTCGTAAAAAAATAGGTAAAAATGCAAGTCGTCGTTTACGAGTAAAAAATAAATTTCCTGCTATAATTTATGGAGGGTTAGATCCTGCAATTTTTATTGCATTAAGTCAAGATACAGTTAGTAACATTCATAGTAAACCTGATTTCTATAATAAATTATTAACCATAATAGTTGATGGTAAGGAAACTAAAGTTAAAGTAAAAGCTATCCAGCGACATCCATTTAAACCTAAATTACAACATATTGATTTTATCAGATCTATCTAATTTTTAAAATAAAAATATACTTATTTTTATTTTAAAAAAGATTAAAATACATTTAAGTATTTTAATACTTGTTATTAATTTGCATAATTGAATAATATATAAGTTATTATCTATAATAATTTGTTTAAACTACATTGAGTTATAATGTTATATTTAATGAAATGATTTAATCACATACAAATTAATTTGTATGTGATTTTTTTAAAATTTACTATATATATTTATATATCGGTACGTAGCGTAGCTTGGTAGCGCACTGTCATGGGGTGTCAGGGGGCAGAGGTTCAAATCCTCTCGTACCGATTTACAATTAATTTAAAATAATATAAAGTAAGATTACTAATACTTTTACTTTATTCTCTTGATAGTACTAAATTGATTAATGAAAATATAAATTAAGATATAACAAATGATTTAAATTGAGGGGACATCCAAGATACAAAACCATTTCCATGTTTACTAATTAATAATACTGCTAATTTCTCTTTAAGAGCTAATAATTGAGCTCGCTTATTTCCCATTACCATTAAACTAGTATCCCAACTATCAGATTCTAATGCAGTATTAGAAATTACAGTTACTGAAACTAAATTGTGATTTATAGGTCTTCCAGTTGTGGGATCTATAATATGCGATATACGTTTACCATCTAGTTCATAATAATTACGATAAGAGCCAGAAGTGCTAATACCATGCCCATGTAGATCAACAGATAATTCTACTAAATTTTTAAGATCAGTTGGCTTTTGAATTCCAACTCGCCATGGTCGATTTTTAGAATTCATTCCATGGCTTAATACTGCACCTCCAACTGAGACTAAGTAATTATTAATGCCTTTTTGTTCTAATAGAAGTGCAAGATGATCCGTAGCATAACCCTCTCCTACAGAAGAAAGATCAACATACAAACCAGGAATATCCTTTTGTAACCATTGTTCATTAAAAGAATAAATAACTCGTAAGTGCTGTAATCCAGTTAACGCTTTTATAGCTGCTATTTTATCGTTACTAGGTATATGTTTTGGTTGATTTATTGGACCAAATCCCCATAAATTTACTAATGATCCTATAGTAATATCCAGTGCACCGTTTGTTTTATTCCCAATATATAACTCTTTAGCAATAATATTAGCAATATTATTACTAATTTTCTGAGGTTGACATCCTTGAAATCTATTAAAACGTGATAATATTGAATTGTTTTTCCAAGTTGACAACTCTTGTTCATCGAAATTTAATTGTGCTTGAATATCATTAAACAATTTAAATTTTTGTTGAATATCTATACCTGCTAGAATTACACGCCACACAGTTCCCATGGTTTTTCCTTCTAGCACTATGTTATTATGATAAGTATTACAACTAATCAAACATGTTAAAGTAAAAAAAAATAATATTAGATACTGAAAAATCATTTACTTACCTAATTACATATATTTATTTATTAAATAATAAATGATATGAAAAATAATTCGTCTCATTTAGTATTGTACTAAATATATAATATACTTTAATTGACAGGATAAATTTAAAGAATATTTAAATATTTATTAAAAATATATTATAAAATTCTACATTGAATTATTTTTGATTTACAATGAAACATAAAAAATAAAATTTTAAATATAAATTTACATTAGATTATATAAATTTTATGTATTATAATGTATTTAACAGATTATATTAACTTTATTATTAATCTTTTGATGTAATTTATTATTTATCTGCCTTCTATAAAGTTATTATTAATAATATCAAATTTTTTTCCAACTGGATCTTCAACACGTTGTAAGCCTACTACATTTTCTTCTTCTGAAGTACGAATTAAAATAACACCTTGCGTATTGCGACTTATTATACTAACTTCAGAAACTCGCATACGTACTAATGTGCCAGCATCAGTGATAATCATAATTTGATCGCTCTCTACTACTTGTACTGCTCCTACAACTAATCCGTTACGTTTGGTAACTTTAATTGAAATTACACCCTGAGTAGCACGTGATTTAGTTGGATATGCATTATTATTAGTACGTTTACCGTATCCATTTTGTGTTACTGTAAGAATTGCTCCTTTATCCCTCGGTATAATTAATGATACAACTTTATCACCTTTGGCTAACTTTATTCCCTTTACACCAGATGTAAAACGTCCCATACTTCTAACTGAAGTTTCTGAAAAACGTACTACTTTGCCAGCAGCAGAAAGTAACATAGCCTCATCGTTACCATTTGTTAGTGCTACTCCTATTAATTCATCATCTTCATGTAATTTAATTGCTATTATACCGCTATTACGTGGACGACTAAATTCTTTTAATGATGTTTTTTTAACAATACCGTTAGAAGTAGCCATAAAAATATTAACTCCTTCTATATATTTACGTACTGGTAAAATAGCAGTAATACGTTCCTTGTTTTCTAAAGGAAGTAGATTAACGATTGGACGACCACGTGCACTACGACTTGCTTCTGGTAACTTATATACCTTTATCCAATAAAGACGTCCATGACTAGAGAAACATAAGATAGTATCATGCGTATTAGCAACTAATAAGCAATGCATAAAATCTTCTTCTTTAATTCGAGCTGCAGATTTTCCTTTACCACCTCTCCTTTGAGCTTCATAGTCAGATAATGGTTGATATTTAACATATCCTTGATGAGATAGAGTTACTACTACATCTTCTTGCTTTATCAAATCTTCAACATTTATATCTACAATATTAGATTTAATTTCAGTACGACGTTCATCTCCAAATTGGTCACGAATTGCTTTCAGTTCTTCACAAATAACCTCCATTAAACGATCAGAACTTTGTAAAATATGTAAAAGTTCCGTAATTTGATTAATGAGATTTTTATATTCTTCTGAAAATTTTTCATGCTCTAAACTAGTTAATTTTTGTAAACGTAAATCTAAAATAGCTTGGGCTTGCTGTTCGGTTAAATAATACTTATTATTATGTATTCTAAATTTTTCTTCTAACCACTCCGGATACACTAATTCATTATGTATGCAATCTAAAAGATTGTTAACGTTCCACGATCGATAAATTAAATCTTCCTTTGCTTCAAGTGCCGTAGAAGAAAAACGAATCAAATCAATCATAGGTGTTATATTCTCTCGTGCAATTGCTAATCCTTCAAGGATATGAGCTCGTTCACGAGCTTTACGCAACTCTGAAATTGTACGACGCGTTACTACTTCTCTACGATGATGAATAAAAGATTCTATCATTTCTTTCAATGTCATTATTTTAGGTTGATTGTGATGTAATGCAACCATATTAATGCCAAAGGATACTTGTAGTTGAGTTAATGCATAAAGATTGTTTAATACTACTTCAGCAGCAATATCACGCTTAATTTCAATAACAATGCGCATCCCATCTTTATCAGACTCATCACGTAATCCACTAATACCTTCAACACGCTTATCTTTTACTAATTCAGCAATCTTTTCAATTAAACGGGCTTTATTTACTTGATAAGGGATTTCATAAATAATTATGATTTCACGATTACTTCTTAAATCGATTTCAATTTTGCTACGAGCTCGAATATAAATGCGACCTCGGCCAGTACGATATGCTTCTTCAATACCACATCGACCATTTATAATACCTGCAGTTGAAAAATCAGGTCCTAAAATATGCTCCATTAATCCTTCAACATTTATATTTTCATTTTTAATATAAGCAAGACAACCATTAATTACTTCAGTTAAATTATGTGGTGGGATATTAGTTGCCATTCCTACCGCAATACCAGATGAGCCGTTAACTAGTAAATTAGGTATTTTAGTAGGTAGAACTTCAGGAATATATTCTGTACTATCATAATTAGAGATAAAATTAACTGTTTCTTTTTCTAAATCAGCTAGTAATTCATGAGAAATTTTTGCCATACGTACTTCAGTATAACGCATAGCTGCAGCAGAATCACCATCTACGGAACCAAAATTACCTTGGCCATCTATTAACATATAACGCATAGAAAATGGTTGAGCCATACGTACTATTGTATCATATACAGCAGAATCACCGTGAGGATGATATTTACCTATGACATCACCTACTACACGAGCAGATTTTTTATAAGGTTTATTCCAATCATTTCCTAATTCGTTCATAGCGAAAAGAACACGGCGATGTACTGGTTTCAGACCATCACGTACATCAGGTAAGGCTCGGCCGACTATGACCGACATGGCGTAATCAAGATAAGAGTTTTTTAACTCTTCTTCAATATTAACCGGTATAATTTTTCTTGCAATGTCACTCATGAAGCAATTATTCCTCTATATAATCCCATATTTTAAAAAAATAAAAAGCATATTCTATTTCTTTAAATAATGAGTATAATTAATGTTTAGTGTTGATTTAAATTTTAAAACAATCAATGAATTGACTATTATAAGTTAAATTTTTGTATTTATATTATCTATACAATATAGATAATATAAATAATATTTTATTAACTTATGCAAATGAATTTGTTTTTGAATAAAAAATCTAATAATTGATAATGAAATAATATTTAGTAATTTATTAAAGAAAAATTATACTTTTTATATCAATGAATAAATTTATTATAGTATATTACATAAATTATTTATTAGTTTTTAATTGAAATTTCATAAATTTAAGGATTTAAATTACTCAATAGTAATACTTATATTTACTTGTATTATATGATATTAATCAATGAATATAGATAGGCATATAAAAATTGAATTATTAGAATTTATATTCTTATACAAAAAGTATTAGAAAATATAAAATTATATCTTTATATATGAAATATATAAAATATGTGTTAATCTTTTTAATTAATCTTAATCATGAATTTATATTTTCACTGATATTTTTTATTCTAAAGTTTCCTAAATATATATTTTTATATATAACTATATTCATTTCATTTATTTTTTTATTTATTGTAAAAGTAAAAAATATTTTTTTACTAAAACTTATTGTTTTAAATTAGTTTTTTTACAATAAAAATACTAATTTGATTATAAATAATCATTTTTATGTACTTAAAGAGTACAAGTTAATTTATTTATAATAATAAATAAATATTATTGACAATAGAAAAAATAAATTGTGTAGTTTTAATTAAATATATTCATAAAATGATATAGGTTTATTAATTTAAAGTCATAAAAATATTTATTTAATTTTCAATTAAAAATCTAATAAACTTAAATAAAAATAAGAATTTTATATAAAAAAAAATATTAATTAAAGAATATTAGAGTTTTTTAAATTATAATATGTTATTTTAAGTTTTAAACTTATTTAATATGCAAATATATTAATTTAAATTTTATTTTAAATACCTTGTATAACAATCTTATACTAGACAAAATATCTTTGTAGACTGAAAAAATAAAATAACTCAAAAAGTATTTATTAATAAAAAATACTTTAATACATAATTTTTTTAAAAATCGAAAAGTCTTTAAATTTTTAGAATTTTAGTAAAAATTTTTATATATAAAAAATTTATTATACAAGATTGAAGTTTCTTTGTCATCACAAAATCAATTCATGTTCATTGTTTTAATATGAATTACATAATATTAAAATAATAATATATCTCCCTTTCTTTTATTTGTGACGATTTTATGTTTTATCTTTACAATATAGTGACAATATAGTGACAATATAATGTTATAAATATTATTTTTATTAATTATTTTATTTTTGTATAAACTGAGATTTTAAAAATTTTGGACATTTAACGCATAAGGTAAAAACGTGACATGAACCAAAGTTTACTCGTGACTAAACGTGATGGACGCCAGGAGAAAATTGATCTTGATAAGATTCATAGAGTACTAGACTGGGCTACTGAAGGGTTAAACAATGTTTCTGTTTCTCAAGTTGAATTACGTTCTCATATTCAATTTTATAATGGTATTAAAACTTCAGATATACACGAAACGATAATTAAAGCTGCTGCAGACTTAATATCTCGGGATGCTCCAGATTATCAGTATTTGGCAGCGCGTTTAGCTATTTTTCATTTACGTAAAAAAGCGTATGGGCAATTTGCACCTCCTAAACTATATGATCAAGTTGTAAAAATGGTTAAACTTGGAAAATATGATGGACATTTACTAGAAGACTATAATTTTGAAGAATTTGAACAAATGGATGGTTTTATTGATCACTGGCGTGATATGAATTTTTCCTATGCTGCCGTTAAACAGCTAGAAGGAAAATATTTAGTACAAAATCGTGTGAATGGTGCTATTTATGAAAGTGCTCAATTTCTATATATATTAATGGCTGCTTGTTTATTTTCAAATTATCCACGTACCAAACGTATGAGCTATATCAAGCACTTTTATGATGCAGTTTCAACTTTTAAGATCTCTTTACCAACACCAATTATGTCAGGAGTACGTACTCCAACTCGACAATTTAGTTCCTGCGTACTAATAGAGTGTGATGATAGTCTAAATTCAATTAATGCTAGCTCTAATGCTATTGTAAAATACGTATCTCAACGCGCTGGTATTGGTATAAATGCTGGGCGCATTCGTGCTTTAGGCAGCTCAATACGTAATGGCGAAGCATTTCATACAGGATGTATTCCATTTTATAAACATTTTCAAACTGCAGTTAAATCATGTTCTCAGGGAGGAGTACGTGGCGGAGCGGCAACTTTGTTCTATCCCATGTGGCATTTAGAAATAGAAAGCTTACTTGTATTAAAAAATAATAGAGGTATTGAAGAAAATCGAGTTCGTCACATAGATTATGCAGTACAAACTAATAAGTTAATGTATAGCCGTTTATTAAAAGGTCAAGAAATCACACTCTTTAGCCCATCTGATGTACCAGGTATGTATGATGCATTTTTTGCTGATCAAAAAGAATTCGAACGTCTTTATAATTATTATGAAAAAGATGATAGTATTCGTAAAAAACGTATAAAAGCCATTGACTTATTTTCTTTGATGATGCAAGAACGTTCTTCTACAGGACGCATTTATATACAAAATGTAGATCATTGTAATACTCATAGTCCATTCAATCCAATTCTTGCTCCAGTACGACAATCTAATTTATGCTTAGAAATAGTATTACCAACTAAGCCATTAGAAAATATTAATGATGAAAATGGTGAAGTTGCTTTATGTACATTATCTGCGTTTAATCTGGGAGCTATTAATAATCTTGAAGATTTAGAAGAGTTAGCGATACTTACAGTACGTGCATTAGATGCATTACTTGACTATCAAAATTATCCAATCCCAGCTGCTAAACGTAGCGCCATGGGACGTCGTACACTAGGCATAGGAGTAATAAACTTTGCTTACTATTTAGCCAAACATGATGTACGATATTCTGACGGAAGTGCTAATAACTTAACGCATAAAACTTTTGAAGCAATTCAATACTATCTTTTAAAAGCTTCAAATGAATTAGCTAAAGAACAAGGCGCATGTCCATGGTTTAAAGAAACCACATATTCTCAAGGTATTCTTCCAATTGATACTTATAAAAAAGACATAGATAGTGTATGTAATGAGCCACTTCATTTTGATTGGGAAAGTTTACGTGAACAAATTAAAATATATGGACTTCGCAATTCTACGCTATCTGCAATAATGCCATCTGAAACTTCATCACAAATTTCAAATGCTACTAATGGTATTGAGCCACCTCGTGGTTATATTACTATTAAAACTTCTAAAGATGGAATATTACGTCAAGTAGTGCCTGAATATGAACGACTAAAAGATCAATATGAATTATTATGGGGTATGCCATCTAACAATGGTTATTTACAACTAGTCGGAGTGATGCAAAAATTTATTGATCAATCTATTTCTTCTAATACTAATTACGATCCAAGTCGATTTGCTAATGGTAGAATTCCTATGAAGCAGTTACTGAAAGATATGTTAACTGCATATAAATTTGGATTAAAGACACTTTACTACCAGAATACTCGAGATGGTGCAGAGGATATACAAGATGATATAAATATTTCAATTCAAGATGATTATTGTGAAAGTGGTGCATGTAAAATTTAATTTTAAGCACTGTAATAGTGTTAATAGCACTATTATTTAGCCCGTTTAAATTTGGATAAACATTATGGTTTATACTACATTTTCAAAAAATAAAAATGATCAATTAAAAGAACCAATGTTTTTTGGTCAATCGGTTAATGTTGTACGTTTTGATCAACAAAAATATAATATGTTTGAAAAACTTATTGAAAAACAACTTTCCTTTTTTTGGAGACCAGAAGAAATAGATATATCACGTGATAGAATTGACTACCAAGCATTGCCAGAGCATGAAAAACATATTTTTATTAGTAATTTAAAATATCAAACTTTACTTGATTCAATACAAGGACGTAGTCCAAACGTAGCTTTTCTTCCTTTAGTTTCAATTCCTGAATTAGAAACTTGGATTGAAACGTGGGCATTTTTTGAAACAATTCACTCTCGTTCTTATACTCATATTATCCGTAATATTGTTAATGATCCAGGACTAATATTTGATGATATAGTTACCAATAAACAAATTTTAGCTCGTGCTCAAGATATTTCTAAATATTATGATAATTTAATTGAAACAACTAATTATTGGCACCTTTTAGGTGAAGGAATACATAAAATAGTAAATAAAACAATTACTGTTAATTTACATAAATTAAAAAAACAGTTATATATGTGTTTGATGAGCGTAAATGCATTAGAAGCAATTCGCTTTTATGTTAGTTTTGCTTGTGCCTTTGCTTTTGCTGAAAGAGAATTAATGGAAGGGAATGCAAAAATTATTCGTCTTATTGCTCGAGATGAAGCACTACATCTAACTGGTACTCAATATATATTAAATCTTATGCGTACTGGCGAAGACGATATATCGATGAAAGATATTGCTACTTCCTGTAGAGATGATTGTTTTAAAATTTTTAAAACAGCAGCTGAACAAGAAAAAGAATGGGCAAGTTATTTATTTAGTGGCGGATCAATGATTGGTTTAAATAAACATATTTTATGTCAATATATTGAATATATTACTAATATTCGTATGCAAGCTGTAGGTTTAGATTTACCTTTTCCGACTAGATCTAATCCTATTCCTTGGATTAATGCATGGCTAATATCAGATAATGTCCAAGTTGCGCCACAAGAAGTTGAGGTTAGTTCATATTTAGTTGGTCAAATTGATGCTGCAGTTAATGAATCTGATTTCAAAGATTTTCAAATCTAAAAGAAATTATTTTTCAATATAATATAATTATTGTTTATCATAGATTTTTGTCTCTAATGTATTTTTAATAAGTATATATTTATTTAAATAGCGTTTTTTCTCAGAAGATGAGAACCTCATTAATCAATTAAATGAATTTACTATATTTACTATAATAGAAATAACGCTATAGATTAATTTAATTAAAGCAATATTAAAAATATAAGAAGATAGGACACGATTAGTTGAATTACTAATTCGTGTCCATGAATAATATTTAATTCCTTGCCAATAATAAACCAGTGAATAGACCAGCAACTGCACCAAGAATAATGCTTTGCCAAGGTTTTTCATGAACGTAATCATCAGCACAATATGCTGCTTGTTTTGCTTTACAGTAATAATTATCAGAAGTTTGAGTTAAACGATTCTTTATATCTTCTAATGTTTGCTTAGCTGTATTTTTTAATTCGATATATTCTTGATTATTTTGATCACCAGAATATTGTAATAACTTTTCTAACGGTTCAATTAATAATGTTAACTCTTCATCAATACATGTTTCGTCGCATGTTTCAAATTTATGTGTAGACGACACTTTAATGCCTCCGATTTTAATTGATCAATTAACTTATTTATCTTAAATATATATTAATTTTATTCTCTATGAAATGTAAATTAATATATATTTAAGATTTAAAACAACTGAAAATAAATTATTTATAATATAAATTAATGAATTTTCTAACTTTTTCTTCTTTAAAGATGTGTTAAAAAATATTTTTAATAGTAAATTATAATTTAATGATATTATTAACCATAATTTTTATATTAAAGGTGTAGCTATCTGTACTAATTTAATTAATGGTTGTGGATATATTCCTAATAATATTACTAGTATAGTACAAAGTAACACTACAATGCCACCAGCTGTAAACTCCCAATCAGCTAGTATATCGTGAGTATGTTTTTCAGGAGGACTAAGATAAAAGCTAACTGTAACTCTTAAATAATAATAAAGACCAATAGCACTACCAATAACTATAGCTAGTGTTAACCACCATAAATGTGCATGTACACTTGAAGCAATAACATAAAATTTTCCTATAAAACCTAATGTCATTGGTATACCAGCTAAAGATAACATCATTACAGTCATCGCAGCAGATAAAACTGGACGATGCCAGAATAAACCACGATATGAATACAAAGAATCTATATCTTGACCGCTATATGGACTTGACATTAAACTTACTACACCAAATGCCCCTAAACTACTAAATAAATAACCAGTTAAATAAACACCAGTGGCTTCTAGCGATAATTGATGATTTTTTATTGTAATCAATACAATAAGTAAATATCCAAAATGAGCAATAGATGAATAACCAAGTAAACGTTTAATGTTACTTTGTGAAATAGCCATAACATTACCAAATAATATAGAAATTAATGCTATGAATTTTAATATAAAAGATATTGTATTATTATCAGTAAATGGTACATAAATAAATAAACGTATCATTACTACAAAAATCGCAATCTTACTGGCTGTAGCGAAAAAAGTTAATACAGGTGCAGGTGTACCTTGATATACGTCTGGTGTCCATAAATGAAAAGGAGCTAATGATAACTTAAAGAAAAAACTTATAAGCATCATTCCTAATCCAAGTAATAAAAGTGGTTGTTTCAATATATTGGCATTATGATGTATATATTGACTAATATTAATAAAGCTTAAATTACCAAAATTTATATAGACTAATGCAATACCAAATAATAAAAAAGCAGAAGTTGTAGCAGATAAAATAGTGTACTTTAATGCAGATTCTAAAGTTCGTTTTTGATGAAAAGCATATCCAATCATTCCAAATAATGGTAACGATATTAATTCAATGCCAATAAATAATGTAGCTAAATGATTAGCACCTGTAAGAACTTGACCACCTAATGTAGCGATTAATAATAAAATATAAAATTCATTTTTACTATATGGAAAATTTCCAGATAGCCAAAGATAAGAAAATGTACATGTAGCTAAACTTGCTAAAAGTATAATTCCACTATAAAATATTGAATATTTATCTACACGTAGTAATTCTGTGACATCCATTGAACCATTATGGGCAACAAATAATAATGAAATCAAAGCTAAATTAAGCCCAAATACCGTTAAAAAAACATTAATTAAATGACTTCGTTGCCATGCAATAGCTAGCATCACAATTATAACTGTGCATCCAATAATAAGTAGTGGTAATAATGCAATAAGTTGTTGAAATTTTATATTCATAAAAAATTATTGATTGGGAATATTAAATAATTGCTGAATATTATTAATTGCAGCATAAGAAGTTTTAAGTATTGGTTGTGGGTATACTCCTAACAAAAACAAAAGTGCTACAAGTATAGTTATCATAAAAAATTCACGTAATGACATATCTGCCAATCTATTTTTAGATTGTACTGTACCATAATAAGCACGTTGTATCATAATGAGTGAGTAGGCAGAAGCAAAAACTAAACTAAAAGTAGCAATAGTAATTATAATAGGTACTATCCGAAAACTACCAATTAAAATCATAAATTCACCTATAAAATTACCAGTACCAGGCATACCTAAATTAGCTACTGCAAAAAATAAGGAAAAAGCAGGAATCCATCTTATACGTGACCATAAACCACCCATTTTATCCATATCTCTAGTATGAAGACGTTCATATAATTGCCCACATAGAATAAATAGTGCTGCAGCTGAAATACCGTGTGCTATCATTTGTACCACTGCACCTTGAAGAGCTAATTGGCTACCACTATAGATTGCTATTAATATAAAACCCATATGTGAGATAGAAGTATAAGCAATAAGACGTTTAATATCTACTTGTGAAAAAGCCATCCAAGCACCATAAAATATACCAATTATACCTAACCACATAACAATAGGTGTAAATTTTATAGAAGCATGTGGAAATAATGGTAAAATAAATCTCATTAATCCATAAGCAGCTGTTTTTAAAAGAATACCAGCAAGATCAACTGAACCGGCAGTAGGTGCTTGACTATGTGCATCTGGTAACCATCCGTGTAACGGTATAATAGGCATTTTTACAGCGAATGCTATAAAGAATCCTAACATTAATAAAAATTCAACATTATAGGACATTGGTGTTTGAATTAAAGATTCATATTTAAAAGTCCATACACCAGTTATATCATAATGCATAAATACTAAGGAAAGTATCGCAATCAACATCGTTAAACTAGAAGCTTGAGTATAAATAAAAAATTTAGTTGCAGCAGCGATACGTGTTTTACCATTTGATGCTTTATGTCCCCAAAGTGCAATAAGAAAATACATTGGAATTAACATCATTTCCCAAAAAAAGAAAAATAAAAACATATCAATAGCAAGAAATACACCAAATACTCCTACAAAAATCCACATTAAATTAAGATAAAAAAATCCTTGATATTTTTGAATCTCATTCCAAGAACATAGTACAGCCATAAGACCAAGTACACTAGTTAATATGATCATTAATAATGATAATCCATCAATCGCTAGATAGAAATTAATTCCAAAACGTGGAATCCAAGACTGTAAAAAAGTAGCTTGCCAATGAGGTATAACACTAATAATGATATTTTTTTGAATTAATAAATAGTTTCCTTGTAGCCAGAGATATAAATCAAAAATTAATGTAAAGCCAATCGCAATTAGAGCGATCCAACGTGGTAATTTGGTACTAAAATATTCTACTAACCAGCAGAGCAAACCACCTATAAATGGTATGATAATAAACCAAGGTAGTAACACAGTATTTTCTTTCCTTTTTTATTCCTTGTTTTAAACTATCTATTATAGTATTTCTTTATATTATACTAATTAACTTCAAAAAATTTTTTTTAGTTAGGTTTTTTTCACAAAGAAGACATTATCATCATTAAAGCTATTACTATTAAACTTCCTACACTTATTGAAGCTATATACCAACGTAAATTACCATTTATGCTCATTAACAATCCTTTATTACTTATTCTTACAATTAATATTGGTAAATTCATTAATAAATTTATTGGATCACGGTGTAGTAAATAGGCAATATAAAGATAAGTTTTTACAAAAATTTTGTCATAAATCCAATCAAATCCCAATCCTATAAACAACCATTTATAAAAAAAACGACCTAAAAAATTATTGAAAATACCATTAACTAATTTAGTTTTTCCTGTCCATAAAATACTTGCAATTAGAATACCTATGATAGATACTATACCTGTAGTAATTTCTATAGCTACTTTGCTACTTTCACTAAATGTATTTTGCGGAAATACATTACCTAACGGTGGTGTAATAAGTGCACCAATAAAAGTTGATAATATTAATAAAATAGTAAGTGGTAAATAATAAGTTATACCATTACCAGGGTAAGCATGAGTTTTTTCTTTACCATGAAACACAATAAATATCATACGAAAAGCATAGATTGAAGTAATCAGTGAACCAAGTAATGCAATAAACATAAGACTAATATGACCGTTTATTAATGTTACAAATAAAATTTGATCTTTACTATAAAAACCTGAAGTAATTACTGGAAGTCCTGATAATCCAGCACCTCCTATTAAAAAACAAATATACACCCATTTCATAGTTTTACGTAATCCACCCATTTTAAATATATTCTGTTCATGATGACAGGCTAAAATAACTGCACCTGAAGCGAGAAATAATAATGATTTAAAAAATGAATGTATCATTAAATGAAAAATTGCAGCATTCCACGCTTGTACTCCTAATGCTAAAAACATGTAGCCAATTTGGCTCATAGTTGAATAAGCAAGTATACGTTTAATATCATTTTGAACTAAAGCAGCAAAACCTGCTAATATTAAGGTGATAGTACCAATGATACTAACTATATATAATACTTCTGGTGTGAGTAGGAAAAGACCATGGGTACGTGCAATTAAATAGACACCTGCAGTAAC
Source organism: Pantoea sp. Aalb (assembly GCF_009829985.1). Lineage (NCBI taxonomy): Bacteria > Pseudomonadati > Pseudomonadota > Gammaproteobacteria > Enterobacterales > Erwiniaceae > Pantoea > Pantoea sp. Aalb. Next base: position 233,986 of record NZ_SZZU01000001.1, on the reverse strand, counting down.
CATAGTAGCAGCATGAATCAATGCAGAAACAGGTGTGGGTCCAGCCATAGCATCTGCTAACCATGTTTGTAATGGTAACTGAGCAGATTTTCCTACTGCTCCACATAGTAGTAGCATACTAGCTAATTGCAATATATGATTATTAGATGGTACTTGTAGTGAAGCCTGTTCTACCATTTGCTGAAAATTTAAAGTTCCTAGTTGATTATAAAGAATAAACAAAGCTAATGCTAGAAATACATCTCCTATACGAGTAATAATAAATGCTTTTATAGCTGCATTACAATTCTTTATATTGTTATAATAAAATCCAATGAGCAAATAAGAACAAAGTCCCACCAATTCCCAACCTAGATACATTAGCATTAAATTATCAGCTAATACTAAAATTACCATACTGGCGATAAATAAATTAGTGTATGCAAAGAAACGAGAGTAACCTTCTTTAGAACGCATATACCAAGAAGAAAAAACATGAATTAAAAAGCCTATTCCTGTCACTATTGACAACATAGTTAGTGATAATCCATCTAATATCAAATTTACTTTAATATTAAAATTATTTACTTGTATCCATGTCCAAAGCATTTGATTAAAAGGATGCTGTCCATTCTCGAAAAATTGAATACCGACCAGCATAGTAATTAGTGCTGATATACCAACTGAAGTTATACCAACTACAGCTGATATATTTTTAGACCAACTACCATGAGAAAAGGCTAGTAATAAATAGCCAATTAGTGGAAATAAAACGATTAAATAAAGAAGATTCATCCATGCATCTCGTTTAAAATATCAATATTCAGCGTCTGACGAGAACGATAAAGTTGAAGCAATAGCGCTAAACCAATACTAGCTTCTGATGCAGCTAAACTAATAGTAAAGATATACATTACTTGCCCGTCAGCTTGTCCCCAATAACTACCAGCTACCACTAAAGCAAGTGCGGCAGCATTAAGCATGATTTCAATATTAATTAACATAAATAATAAATTACGACGTAAAATCAATGAAGTAATACCAAGAACAAATAATATAGCAGATATAATTAGAGCGTGTTGTAATGGAACCATAATTTCCCCTCTTTTATTCTAAATTATTACTTACTTGATTATTCTTTATATTTTTACTAAAAATTTTTTTGTTAAGATTTTCACGTCCAATATGAAATGCAACAACTAGACCAGCTAGTAATAACATAGAAATTAATTCAACGGCTAATATATAAAAACTGAAGAGACTAATTCCTATAGCTTTTCCATCGATAACTGTAATATTAATACTTTCATTTTTAAATCCATTAATTGCATAAATCATTACTATTAGTAGTAATAATGAAATAATACTAGGTCCTAACCATAAAGATGGTTTTAACCATTTCTGCTCTTGTTGCTTTATTCGATCTAAATTCAGCATCATTACTACAAAAACAAATAGCACCATAATAGCACCAGCATAAATAATTACTTCTATAGCACCAGCAAAATAAGCCCCTATAGAAAAAAATATACCGGCAATTGATAATAATAAAACAATAAGGTACAACAGTACATGTATCGGATCAGTATGAGTCATAATACGTATCATAGTTAATATTGATACTAATCCGCAAAAATAAAAAAAAAATCCATATTTTTTCCTTACGTTCCTTATGGCAATAGCCCTTTTACATCGATAGGTTTAACTTCATTATTTGCATTACCTTTACGCTTACCACTTATTGATACACCTGATAAATGATAAAAATTATAATCTGGATATTTACCAGATCCAGAAATTAATAAATCTTCTTTTTCATATACTAAATCTTGTCGTTTAAACTCACCCATTTCAAAATCTGGGATAAGTTGAATAGCAGTAGTTGGACAAGCTTCTTCACACATCCCACAAAAAATACAACGTGAAAAATTAATACGAAAAAAAATTGGATACCATCTTCCATCTTTCGTCTCACTTTTTTGCAGTGATATACATGATACTGGACATGCTACTGCACATAGATTACAAGCTACACAACGCTCGTTACCATCTGGATCTTGTGTTAAAATAATACGACCACGATAGCGAGGTGATAAATATACTGGATTTTCTGGATATAATTGTGTTTCCCGCTTAGCAAAAGTATGCATAAACACAAGCCATATACTGCGTATTATAGTAGCAAATCCAATAAAAATATCTTTGATATTCATCTAAAAAACCTTACTGTCGAGTATATAGGATTACTGCTGCAGTTAAGAGTAGATTTATTAAAGTTAATGGTAAACAAAATTTCCAACCAAACGATAATATCTGATCATAGCGAGGACGTGGTAGTGCTGCACGAATTAAAATGAACATTATCATAAAAAATATTGTTTTCAAAAAAAACCAAATAAAAGGAGAGAAAAACGGACCGTGCCAACCACCAAAAAATAAAGTTACAATTAATGCCGATACAGTGGTAATTGAAACATATTCTCCTACAAAGAATAATCCAAACTTCATACCAGAATATTCTATATGATAACCATCTGCTAACTCTTGTTCAGATTCTGGTTGATCAAAAGGATGACGATGACAAACAGCAACACCTGCTATACAAAAAGTTAGGAAACCAAAAAATTGAGGAATAATATTCCATAAATAAACCTGATTATCGATTATAATATTTAGATTAAATGAACCAGCTTGTGCAACTACACCCATTAATGATAAACCTAGAAATACTTCATAACTAAGAGTTTGCACTGAAGATCGCATGGCACCTAATAAGGAATATTTATTATTACTTGACAAACCAGCAAACAATACAGCATATATGGAAAGACTAGCCATCATTAAAAAAAATAATATACCTACATTAAGATCTATTACAAACCAACTTGCTGTAATTGGTATAATTGTAAACACTAAAAGCATTAAAATAAAAGCAATAACCGGAGCTATAGTGAAAATAATATGATCGGCAAACGGCGGAATCCAATCTTCTTTAAACAACATTTTAATCATATCTGCTATTATTTGCAGTAACCCAAATGAACCAACTCGATTTGGTCCATAACGGTTTTGCCATAAGCCAAGTAATCGACGTTCCATAAAACTCATAAAAATACTAGAAATTACAACACATAATAATATAATAATAGACTTAAAGATATTAATCACAATATAAATAAATTCTGGTGTAAGCCAGTTCATTATTGTATTGCCTCTTCCAACTTATCAATTTTTCTACCTAATAAAAAAACTGGAATGTTAGGTATGCCTAATGGTAATCCTATCAACCCTCTTCGTAATAACATTGAAAAACGTACTGGTAGATGTAATGTTTCACCAGCACATACTAACTCAACTATAGAATTATTTTTCCAACCTAACCTCGCAGCATCTCCAGAATTAATGATTAATATTGCTGGTGATATAGATTTTTGAAATATTGTTGAACGTTGACTCATTTCTTCACTACCTAATAAATTATAGTAAGGAGCAATATGATAGTAATTAGTAGTTGTTATGAACGGTTTTGGAATAGATGTAAACCAAGGTAAAGTTTCTTTATTTAATACAAATAAACGTATGCCAGGATCTCCATAACGTAGTTGATCGCCTACTTCAATTTGAAATTTATTCCATGCTTGCGGTGAATTCCAACCTGGAGCCCAAGCAAAAGGTATTTGTGAACGTGGTGCATTTGGTTGATTATTACCTTCCATTGAAAAAGCGAACATAGTATCTTTATCTTGCGGTTGACGTTGTTCATGTACATTTATATTAGCAAGCACAGAAGTACGTCCACTTATACGATGTGGAGAACGTGATAATTTCTGACCATGAACTCGAAAGGTAGAATTTGGAGCAGCATCTTTAATGCCTTTAAGTTGAGGTAGAGTATTAACTATTGAAGTAATAACCTGATCTAATATTGTCCAATTAACTTCACGATTTTGCACAATACTATGTAATGAATGTAACCAACGCCAACTTTCTAATATAACAATATTTTTATCGTAAAAAGTAGGATCATAAACTTGAAAAAATCGTTGAGCACGTCCTTCATAATTAATCAAAGTACCATCACTTTCAGCAAAACTAGCAGTAGAAAGAACTAATCCTGCTTTTTCTACAGTCTTCGTACGTTGATGATCTATTACAATCACATTAGAAGTATTTTTTAATGCAGAATCAACTTTAGCTTTTGGTGCATAACGGTAAAGATCATTTTCTAATACGATTAGAGCATCAGCTTCTCCTTTACTAAGTATTTCAAGTGCATTATCAAGAGATTTACCTCCTATCATTCCAATACCAATACTATTTGAAGCTGAAGTTAATAACGTAATACCAACATCTGATCCACGTATTTTTAAAGCTTTTGCAATATTCGCTGCAGCTTCAATTAGTGCACGGCTACCTGAATGAACACCAGAAATAATTAAAGGTTTTTTAGTATTAGAAAGTACTTCTACTATAATTTCTATTTTTTCCTTAAGGTTATTATCAAAACCAATAACTTTTGGTGCCCTTGAATCTATAGCATTAGCAATAGCAAATCCTAATCGAGCTTGCTCCTCTATTGAAGCATGATAACTCCATTTTGCAATATCATCTAAACTAGTCTTATCTACATTAGTAATAAACAAAGGATTTTTAGCATTTTGACTAATATTAAAAACAGCTGAAACGTTCCAATCAGAAATTTGTTGATTAGCTGCTATTTCATATGCTCTATTTTTTATAGCTTGACGTACAGAAAGTGCTAAACGTGCAGCAACTTGGGTAATATCTTCCCCTAATATCAGCACTGCTGTGTAACTTTCGATTTCACGTAAAGAAGGAGAATAAATGCCTCCTTCTTGTAAAATTTTTAAAATTAACTCGAGATTATTATGTTCAATATATGGGATTCCAGTTGAAAAATTTTTTTCACCTACTAACTGACGTAGCGCAAAATTGCTTTCTATACTGGCACGTTGTGAACCTATGCCAATGACACGTTTTGCTTGGCGTATAATATCTGCAGCTGCATTTACTGCTTGTTCTGCATTCAAAACAATACGATCTTTACCACGTAACTGTTCTGGATGACGTGGGCGATCTTTACGGTTTACATATCCATAGCCGAAGCGGCCACGATCACATAAAAAGTAACTATTAATATTAATATTATATCTATTTTCAATATGATGTATTTCACCATACCGTTCACTAGGACTAATATTACAACCTATACAACATTGTTGACAAATACTAGGTGCAAACTGCATATCCCATTTACGATTATATTTTTTAGAGTGAGTTTTATCAGTAAAAACTCCAGTTGGACATATTTCAACTAAATTTCCTGAAAATTCGCTTTCTAATATTCCATCTTCTACTCGGCCAAAGTAAAGATTATCGTGAGTACCGTAAACCCCTAGATCCTTTCCATCTGCATAATCTTTATAATATCTAACACATCGATAGCAAGAAATACAACGATTCATTTCATGAGAAATAAACGGTCCAAGTTTTTGATTATGGTGAGTACGTTTATTAAATCGATAACGACGTGAATTATGTTCTGTCATTACAGTCATATCTTGTAGATGACAATTACCACCTTCTTCGCATACTGGACAATCATGAGGATGGTTTATCATAATTAATTCTATCATACTTTTGCGAATTTTTTTTACTTCAATATCATTAATAGAAATGAAATTGTAATCTAAAATCGGTGTCATACAGGACATGACAAGACGACCTTCAGAATCTTCAAAGTTTTTAAATTGCTTAACAGCACATAATCGGCAAGATCCTACACTTCCTAGTGCTGGATGCCAACAAAAATAAGGAATGTCAAATCCAAGAGACAGACAGGCCTGTAATAAATTGTTCGCTTTATTGATATCATATTCTTTACCATCGATATAAATTTTAACCATAGTGCAATACTTCCGTAAAGATCATTATAACATGAGCATGAAATATATATTTTGCTTATATCTTGTATTTGTTTATTAATTATATTTTTTTCAATAAATTTGGCTGAATACCTTGAATCGTTTTAATTTGAATAGTATTAACTGACTGTGATTTAATACCAGCTTCGAATTCTTCACGAAAATATTTGATTGCACTTTGTAATGGCTCGATAGCTCCAGGCGCGTGAGCACAAAAGGTTTTACCTATACTTAACTGGTAACATAGATGCTGCAAAGTCTCAATATCACCAGGATGACCTTTTTTTTGTTCTAATGCACATAAAATTTTTACACTCCAAGGTAAACCTTCACGGCATGGAGTACACCATCCACAAGATTCACGAGCAAAAAAATCTTCTAAATTACGAACTAATGATACCATATTGATTTCATGATCTACTGCCATTGCTAATGCTGTCCCTAATCGACTTCCTGCTTTGCTAATACTCATGAAATCCATTGGTAAATCAAGATGATGTTCTATTAAAAAATCAGTTCCAGCCCCACCTGGTTGCCATGCTTTTAACTTTAATCCATTTTGCATTCCACCAGCATAATCTTCAAGAATTTCACGTGCAGTTACACCAAAAGGTAGTTCCCATACGCCAGGATTATTTACACGTCCTGAGAATCCCATCATTTTAGTACCAGTATCGTTACTCTTAGAAAGATTATTATACCAATCAGTACCATTTAAAAAAATCGCAGGAATATTTGATAAAGTTTCAACATTATTTATACATGTTGGTTTACCCCATAATCCATTAGTTGCTGGAAATGGTGGCTTAAATCGTGGATTAGGACGGCGACCTTCTAATGAATTAATCAGAGCAGTTTCTTCACCACAAATATAACGTCCAGCACCTATATGTAAAAATAAGTTGAAATTAAAACCAGTATTAAAGATATTGTTACCTAACATACCAATATGAGTGGCTTCATTAATAGCTCGGCGAAGGTTAATAGCTGCTTTAATATATTCACCACGTAAAAAAATATAGCCGCAGTAAGCTTGTAATGCAAAAGCACAAATAAGCATACCTTCTAATAATTGATGCGGCATTTGTTCCATTAATAAACGATCTTTATAGGTACCAGGTTCCATTTCATCAGCATTACATATCAGGTAACATATTGTAGATTTATTTTTCGGCAGTAAACTCCATTTTAATCCAGTAGGAAAACCAGCACCGCCACGTCCTTTAAGACCAGATTTTTTCACTAATTCAATTATATTTTCTGGATTCATTCCTTTTAATGCTATTTTTGCTCCTACATAACCATTTTTACTACAGTATTCATCAATCCAGACTGGTAGTTCATCGTTACGTAATCTCCAGGTAAGTGGATGTGTTTCCGCTGTACGAATAATTTTTTTAATTGTCATCTATACTGTTCCAATAGATTAACTATTTTTTCTGCTTTTAAATGAATATAAGTATCTTCATTTATCATAATAGTTGGTCCCTTATCGCAATTACCTAAGCAACAAGTTGGTAACAGTGTAAAATAACCATCTAAAGTAGTTTGACCAGGTTTGATATTTAAATAATCTTCTAATGCTTTTTGAATTTTCTGATATCCCATGATATAACATACTACGCTATCACAGTAACGAATTACATAACGGCCAACTGGTTGTCGGTAAATATGACTATAAAAAGTTGCTACACCTTCTAGGTCACTAACAGAAATATTTAACATATCTGCAATAGCTTTAATAGCATTATCGGAAATCCAACCTCTATTTTTTTGAACAATTTTTAATGCTTCAATTGAAATAGCTCTGCTATCTTCATAATGTTTTTTTTCTTCTTCAATAGCATCTTGTTCTTCTTTTGTAAGAAAAAAGACTTCATCGTTGTCAATCTTTGTAATATAATCTCTTCGATATTGCATAATTAACGATCCACATCTGACATAACAAAATCAATACTACCTAAATATACTATAAGATCAGACACTAAACTACCTCGTATTACTGATGGGATCTGCTGTAAATGCGGAAAGCTTGGTGTTCGCACACGAGTACGGTAACTCATAGTATTTCCATCACTAATTAAGTAATAACTATTGATACCTTTAGTTCCTTCAATCATCTGGAAAGATTCATTTGCCGGTATTACGGGACCCCAAGATACTTGTAGGAAATGAGTGATTAAAGTTTCAATATGCTGTAACGTCCGTTCTTTAGGAGGAGGTGTGGTTAATGGATGTTCTGCTTTAAATGGTCCTTCTGGCATATTTTTTAAGCATTGTTTTAAAATATGTAATGATTGCCATATTTCTTCCATTTTAAGTTGAACACGAGTATAAGCATCACTAACACCTCCACCAATTGGTATTTCAAAATCTAAATTTTCATAACCAGAATAAGGTCGCCATTTACGTACATCAAAATTTAGTCCAGTAGCACGTAAACCTGCTCCAGTTACCCCCCATGCCAAAGCTTCATCCAAATTATAAGCTGCTATTCCTTTTGAACGAGCTATTAATATCGTATTACGTAAGGCTATTTTATCATATTCTTTTAAGCGCTTCGGCATCCATTCGAGAAATTCACGTAATAAACGATTCCATCCTTTTGGTAAATCATGTGCTACACCACCGATACGAAACCATGCTGGATGCATACGAAATCCCGTAATTGCTTCAATGATATTATAAATTTTTTGTCTATCACTAAATGCTAAAAATACTGGTGTCATAGCTCCAACATCTTGAATAAAAGTGGAAATATATAATAGATGACTATTAATACGAAATAATTCAGATAACATAATACGAATTAATTTCACACGATCTGGAACAGTAATACCTGCTAATTTTTCTACTGCTAATAAATAAGGCATCTCATTTATACAACCACCAAGATATTCGATACGATCAGTATAAGGAATGTAACTATGCCATGATTGACGTTCCCCCATTTTTTCTGCACCTCGATGGTGATAACCGATATCTGGAACACAATCGACAATTTCTTCTCCATCAAGTTGTAAAATAATACGAAATACACCGTGTACTGAAGGATGATTTGGACCAAGATTAAGAAACATAAAATCTTGATTGGCATTACTACGTTGCATACCCCAATGTTCTGGTTTGAAAGTTAAAGATTCCATTTCTAGATCTTCTTTTTGCTTACTCAACATAAATGGATCAAATTCAGTAGCACGCGCTGGGTAGTCTTTACGTAAAGGATAACCTATCCAAGTATGTGGCATTATAATACGAGTAAGGTGAGGATGGCCATTAAATATAATTCCAAACATTTCCCAAGTTTCACGCTCATACCAATTAGCATTAGCAAAAATTTTAGTAATACTTGGTATATTTAGATCTTTTTCTGATAAAGCTACTTTGATTATAATATCTTGATTTCGTTCAATAGATAATAAATGGTAAAAAACAGAAAAATCTGCAGTTGGTATTCCATTACGATTGATACGAAAACGCTCATCTATACCATGCAGATCATATAACATAATGTATGATTTTGGTAATCTATGTAAAAATTCTATAATTTTAAGGATTTTCTCACGCTCTATCCATATGACTAAAATACCAATGCGAGTAGCTTGAATATTAATGGCCCCTTCCCCAAAATGATTAACCAATTGTTTAATTACTGGATCATCTGAGTGATCTTGAGTTTGCCATAAAGGATGATTGAGCTCTTGTGTAGTTAAATCTGCCATACTTTTAATTACTGTTCCGAGCTGTTGTAATTAGATATTTAATAATTCAGGATAGAATAATATACACATACTGATTCTGAATCTCCATTAATAATGAATAAAAATTCATACATTATCTGGAGTTCTTAAATTTCTAACAGTGATACGTTGAGCACGTTTTTTTTTACGCTCAGATTCCATATTAGCTCGATAAATACCTTGTTCTCCTACCACCCATGAAAGTGGACGACGTTCTTTACTTATAGATTCACGTAATAATAATAAAGATTGTATATAGGCTTCTGGACGAGGAGGACATCCAGGAACATAAACATCAATAGGAAGAAATTTATCTACACCTTGTACTACTGAGTAAATATCATACATACCACCAGAGTTAGCACAAGAACCCATAGAAATAACCCATTTTGGTTCTAGCATTTGATCATAAAGACGCTGAATAATAGGAGCCATTTTTATAAATGGGGTACCAGCAATAACCATAAAATCAGCTTGACGTGGAGAAGCTCGCATTACTTCTGCACCAAAACGTGCAACATCATGTATTGCAGTAAATGATGTTGTCATTTCTACATAACAACAAGATAGCCCAAAATTATAAGGCCACAGGGAATTTTTACGTCCCCAATTTACCATATTATGTAAGGCATGCTTAAGTTTTCCCATATATACATTACGATTAACGTGCTGTTCTAAAGGATCTTTAACAATTTCTTGTTTTTGTAAAGGATAACTATCATGATCACTTTTATTTTGATCTATACGTGTCAACGTGTAATCCATTTCATTTACCTTGTTTTTTACTTCTCATAAAGTTTAAAGTTGCTTTTTTATTAATAGTAGTTTTATGGATAAGATTTTCTTTAATCAAAACACGACGGTAATTTGGTGTCCAATTTAAAGCTCCAACACGTGTTAAATAAATTAATCCTATTAAAAGGATAGCAATAAATATTGTAGCTTCTATAAAACCAATCCATCCATTTTCACGAATGGAAATAGACCAAGCGTATAAAAAAAGTGCTTCGACATCAAAAATAACAAAAAACATTGCAATTAAATAAAATTTAGCTGAAAAACGAATATGAGTATCACCTACTGATTGAATGCCGGATTCAAATGGAGTGTTTTTATATCGTCCATGTGCACGACCTCCTAATAACCATCCTCCTAATAGCATAAAAATACATAAATTAAGTATGACAAAAACAAAGGCTATAAAAGACCATTGCTGGGCTATAATTGTTGTGGTAGTTGACATATTTTTACCTTGAAAGTAATAACAACATCTCGTTCTATTACAAGGTTAAGAAAATATAATATATTATTTTCTATGAAAATCATGGTATTATTTTATTAAAAATTAATAGAAATTTTACTTCTTTCTCTAATATTTTGTCAACTTTCAATCAATAAAAATACTTATTTTATAATATATAAAATATTGAAAATATTAAAAATAATTTGTATATATTTTTTTATATTATATTTTATATATGTAAATATTCATAAAATAAATATATAAACATAATTGAAAGTATTAAATAAATTTTTTAATAAAAAAATACTTATTTTATTAAATGTTTTCTAATAATTACTAGATAATTAGTATTATTTTAGTATCTAAATATTATTAGATACTAAAATATATAAAATATTTAAATGTAAGAAAATTTAACAATTAAATTAACTTTAAAATGATATTTATATATAAATATAGCAAAAATATTATTTCTTATAAAATAAGATAAATTTAATTCTAAATAGCAAATTTAATAAGCACTATTTGTAACGGTGAGTAATATGAATTTACAAATTAATAAATCTAATAAACTCGATCATGTTTGTTATGATATTCGTGGAGATGTTTTAAAAGAAGTAACCAGGTTAGAAAAAGAAGGTCATAAAATTCTTAAACTAAATATTGGAAATCCTGCTTCTTTTGGATTTGAAGCACCTGATGAAATTTTAGTTGATGTAATTCGTAATTTACCAACCGCACAAGGATATTGTGATTCTAAAGGATTATATTCTGCACGTAAAGCAATTATACAATATTACCAAGCACGGGGTTTATATAATATTAATATTGAAGATATTTATATTGGTAATGGAGTTTCTGAACTTATATTACAATCCATGCAAGCTTTATTAAATAGTGGGGATGAAATGTTAGTTCCTGCACCAGATTATCCACTTTGGACTGCAGCTATTTCACTTTCAAGCGGTAAAGCAATTCATTATTTATGTGATGAAGATTCTAATTGGTTCCCTGATATTAATGATATCCGTAATAAAATTACACCACGTACTCGTGGTATTGTTATTATTAATCCTAATAATCCAACCGGTGCAGTATACAGTAAAGAAATTCTATTGGAAATTATAGAAATTTCCAGACAGCATAATTTAATTGTTTTTTCTGATGAAATTTATGATAAAATTTTATATGATGGAATTGAGCATTATTCAATTGCATCATTAGCACCTGATATGTTAATAGTTACATTTAATGGGTTATCTAAAACATATCGTGTAGCTGGTTTTCGTCAAGGTTGGATGGTATTAAGCGGACCTAAGACACATGCTAAGGGATATATTGAAGGATTAGAAATCCTATCCTCAATGCGTTTATGTGCTAATGTACCAGCACAACATGCTATACAAACTGCATTAGGAGGTTATCAAAGCATTAATGAATTTATTTTTCCAGGGGGTCGTCTATACGAACAAAGGCAACATGCTTGGAAACTACTTAATGATATTCCTGGTATAAGTTGTGTAAAACCTCAAGGTGCACTTTATATGTTTCCTCGTATTGATACTAAAAAAATCAAAATTATTGATGATGAAAAAATGGTACTACATTTTTTATTGCAAGAGAAAGTTCTTGTAGTTCAAGGTACTGCTTTTAATTGGCCATGGCCAGATCATATACGTATAGTTATTTTACCACGAGTAGATGAATTAGAGATAGCTATCGGTAAATTTCGTAGTTTTTTACAGAAATACTCTTCTTAATATAAAAAATTTATTATGATTAAATAATTGATTTGTAATCTCATTATAATGAGATTACAAATCAATTAAATGTTTATAAGCATATGTAGTACTAATAAATAAATTTTCTTTTTTTCTGTTATTGAATAACTATTTCTCTCTTTAATTATGCGAATGCGAACAAGAATTACTCGTATATTCCATACCCATTTTTTTGCTTCTTTTTTATCTCAAACTAATTAATTGCTGCTGGTTGCTAATACGTAATGTTCGTGTTGAAAATGTATTTTCACATAGTCTATAACTGGCAATGGTAGCTAATGTTCTTGCAATTATCAAAAATGAAAAATTCAATAGTAAATTTAATGCTGACCTTATTACAATGCTAACACTTTATTATGATGTTAATTATAGTTAAATTCTTAATAACTATTAAATATGAATATAAAAAAATTTAAAGAATGGCCCAATAGAAACTTATTAAAATACTACCGTCTGAATATCTTTACAGTTAAGCAAGATAATGCAATATCTTGCTTAAAATGTTTGGAAGACCTTTCAACCAAAAATAACAAGTTTCTTTTAGTAAAGAAAAAATCAGAAACAACCTTTATTCAACTCAAAAAAATAAAGATTAATTAGTATTAATATTATTAATATTGGAATTAACAGTATTAATTTATTATAATATATTATTTATATCAAATTTTAATTATCTATTTAGTATAGATGAATTCTTTATATCTAGTTTTATATAAATATCATTATATACGATTCCATCTGGCAAATAGATCTTGAGGTAAGTCAATATTTAATTGATCAATTATACGATTAATAGTTTGATCTATCAACTCTGTAATTGTTTTTGGATTATGATAAAATGCAGGTATAGGTGGCATAATAATAGCACCTAGTGCAGCGGCAGTTGTCATCATACGTAGATGTCCAATATGTAGAGGAGTTTCTCGTACACATAATACTAATTTATTGTGCTCTTTGAGTACTACGTCAGCCGCACGAGTTAATAAATTATTACTATAACTATGTACAATACTAGAAAGTGTTTTTATTGAACAAGGTATAATAATCATATCCAATTTTTTAAAAGAACCAGAAGAAATACTGGCGGAAATATCTCGTATATCATAAACTACATTTGCTAATTGCTTAACCTCACGTAAAGTATAACTAGTTTCTAGTGATAATGTCTGACGAGCTGCTAGACTCATTACTAAATGTGTTTCTATTTTTTCTATCGGCTTAAGTATCTGCAATAAACGTATACCGTAAATTACTCCACTAGCTCCTGAAATACCAATAATAATTTTTTTCATTTTTCAGGTTTTAACTTTAAATATTAAAATAAAATATATAATAACTCTTATTAATTAATTTTGTTTTTTAATCAGATTATTATAATAAAAATAAAAAAATTACAGGTAATATTATTTTTTAATATACACTTATAATAAATAACGTATTTAGTCTTCGTTATGTAACTCTAAATTTTCCATTTCGTTTTGTCGAGCTATCTCTTTAGCATCATCATTACGCAGCAATTGTAAATATTCAAAATATTTTTGATCAACATCTTTAGTTACATAAATCCCGTTAAATACTGAACTTTCAAAACTTGTAATATTAGGATTATCTTCACGTACTGCTTCAATTAAATCTTCTAAATCTTGAAATATTAGTGCATCAGCTTTAATTAATTGACAGATTTCTTCTACTTGACGGCCATGTGCTATTAATTCAGTTGTATTTGGCATGTCGATACCATAGACGTTAGGATAACGAATTTCTGGTGCTGCCAATGCTAAATAAACTCTTTTAGCACCTGCTTCTCTAGCTAATTCAATTATTTGTTCAGATGTTGTACCTCGTACAATAGAATCATCAACAAGTAAAACATTTTTACCTTGAAATTCTGCACGATTAGCATTTAATTTACGACGAACAGCATTACGTCGTAACTGTTGCTCTGGCATAAGAAAAGTTCTACCTACATATCTATTTTTTACAAAACCTTGACGATAAGGTCTTCCTAGAATACGTGCGATTTCTAATGCAACATCAGTAGATGTTTCTGGAATTGGTATTACTACATCAATGCTAAGATCTTTCCATTCACGTGCAATTTTCATCCCTAATTTAGTACCCATTCGTACTCTAGCACTATAAACCGAAATTTTATCAAGAAAAGAATCAGGACGAGCAAAGTATACATATTCAAATAAACATGGATTACTTTTTGGAGTATCAGCGCATTGATGTGTAGATAATTTACCATTTTTAGTAATGTAAATAGATTCGCCTGGTTCTACATCTCGAATAAATTCAAATCTTAAAGTATCAAGAGCTACACTTTCTGATGCTACCATGTATTCAATTTTATCTGCAATTTTTCGTTTTCCAATTACTAACGGTCTGATACCGTGTGGATCACGAAAAGCAACCATTCCATGACCTATAATCATAGCAACAACTGCATAAGCACCTCGTACCTGTTTATGTACAGCTGTCACAGCAGAAAAAATTTCTTTTACTTTAAGAGGATAATGCTGAAAGCGATTCAGTTCTTGTGCAAAAATATTTAATAAAATTTCAGAATCTGAGTTAGTATTTACGTGCCTACGACTTACTTTGAATAATTGTTTACGGAGTTCATATGTATTAGTCAAATTACCATTATGTGCAAGTGTAATACCATAAGGAGAGTTTACATAAAAAGGTTGTGCTTCTGATGCACTAAAGCTACCAGCTGTTGGGTAACGTACATGGCCGATTCCAATATTACCCTGCAAACGTTGCATATGATATGCTTCAAATACATCTCTTACTAAACCGTTCCCCTTACGTAGACGAAAGCAATTAAATGAATCGATTGTACAAATACCAGCAGCATCCTGCCCTCTATGTTGTAGCATTGTTAAAGCATCGTAAATAGATTGATTTACTGACATAAAACTAGTGATACCAACGATACCACACATTTATTATTTCCTTATTAATAACCATCCATTTAGATGGTGTTATCGGAATAAAGCTTGACGGGATTTTTTGGTAAAACAATTTAACCATATAATTAAATTGTGGAATCAATTTAGATTGCTGCCAGTCATAACTTTTAGGAAAAGAAGTAAAGATATTTAAAAAAAAGATAATAGCAGAAATAAAAATTATACCACGTAATGCCCCAAAGCATCCACCTAATACTCTATCTATACCTGATAGAGTAGTTCTTTGGATTACAGAACTAATTACATGATTCACAATTGCTCCAATAATTAGTATTGTAAAAAATATTATTATAATAGCAATACTATTATTAATAAGCTTATCATTAGAATTTGTTAACCATACTACTAAATAACTATAATAATGAGTAGATATAAAAAATGCACATATCCAAATAATACAAGATAAAGTTTCTTGGATAAACCCTCGAATTACGCTCACTACAATAGAAAAAAAAATGACTCCAATAATAAAATAATCAATCCAAATCATATTTTTATCCAACAATGCATAAAATTGAACGTATCTTTTTAAAGAAATTTTTTAGTTATATACTCCTATTATTTTCATAAAAAAAATTTTTCTATTCTAATATTTGCATTAATTTTTACGTTAAAAAAAATTAATATATAGCTGATATCCATAAATAAATATTAATTATTTTTATGTTTTTATGAGTTTAATAATTTATTAAAAATAAATATATTATCGCGTATTGATTTATTAGGCCATAAAGACCTAAAACATTTTTCAACTTACTTAGTAAAAATTTTAATTTCTTTTTTAAAAAATATAATCTAATCTAAATATGGCTAATTTTGTTTTATAGTGAAATTAACGAAGCACTCACTTAGAGTAAATAGCTAAAAGGATGTAATTATTTTTAGATTTTATTTACTGTAATAGCGTTTTAAAATATTCTAAGTTAGATAATATATACTTGATCACTAGATATTTTTTATTTGATTTATTTAATAATATTAATCTGCTTATTCTGAGATAAATATTGTATCAGGATTTTCATTCTTTAAAAGTATTTTTATTGTATTTACATCAATAGAATCATGTAATAAAGGAATGTTTTTTTATTTTCTTGTATATTTTTTATATTGTGTTTATGTAAATGTACATTACTAGTTTCATTTTGATAATTGTTAATATTATTATTAAACTTTTATAAAATAGATTTATTTTAGGTTGAAGGTAAAATTATTTTTCTATTTAGTTCTATCTTCTATCTTCTATCTTTTATCTTTTATCTTTTGAATAAGTAAGATAATAATAATTATCTCTTCTTTTTTGTGTTTTTTTAGTATTTAATATGTTATGTAATATTATTACATAAATAATTATTAAAATTATCGAACCAATTAATCGATGTTGAAATTTACTTTTCATTTCAATTATTTTCTTTTATTAATTGCATGACTAATGCTACAGTATGGAAAGAACCACATACTAAGATTATATCTTTAGAGCTAACCCTACTAAATACAGCTTTCCAAGCATCAGCTACGTTATCAAAACTTTCACCACTATTGAGATATGACATTAGCTTTTTAGCTGGAACACCACGAGGACCATTAAGAGATACACAATACCAATAATTAACTTGTGGTAACAATGCTGCTAGTGTATTTTTAATATTTTTATCATTCAACATTCCAATTACTACATGTAATTTAGATGTTTTTTTGATTTCTTTTAACCTAGAAGCTACATAACAAGCAGCATGTGGATTATGCATTACATCAAGGATAATATGAGGGAACTTTTGAATTATTTGAAAACGACCTGGCAGTGTTACTAACGGTAAATATTTACGAATAATATCTTCATTTAACTTTAGATTAGAAGCACGTAATGCAGTTAAAGCAGTAGCTGCATTTTGTAACGGTATTTGTGGTAATGATAAATCATATAATTCACCATAAGTATCCTGTAAAATCCATTTATCGCTTATTTTTTTCCACTGCCAATCTCTATTACACTGTAACAATCTAGCTTTCTTTTCTAATGCTACATCAATTAAACTTTTAATAATATTAGTTTCACCTACAATAGCAGGTTTTCCTTTACGAAATATACCAGCTTTTTCGCGTCCAATACTCTCAAGGTTGTTACCTAATAATTTAGTATGTTCAAGAGCAATACATGTGATTATGGCTATATCTGAATCAATAATATTAGTAGCGTCAAGACGTCCACCAAGACCGACTTCTAGAATTACTACATCTAGATTAGCTTCACGAAATAAATATAATGCTGATAATGTACTAAATTCAAAATAAGTTAATAAAATATCACCGCGGTGAGCTTCTATATTAGCAAAACTATTACAGTGTAAAACCTTATTTAAAGCCGTACCTTGTATACGAATACGTTCAGTGTAGTGCAAAAGATGTGGTGAGCTGTAAACACCTACGCGATATCCCATTGCTATTAGCAAAATTTCAAGCATATGACACGTAGTACCTTTACCATTAGTTCCACTAACTGTAAAAATAAATGGAGCTGGTTTTATCAATAAATCAAGTCGATTAGCAACATGTTTAATACGATCTAGATTTAAGTCAATATAATGAGGATGTAAATGTTCAATATAATGAAGCCATTCGTTTAAAGACCAGCTAGTTTTAGGAAAATTTAAAATATTCATATATTATATTTATTAAAATTAATATTTTACAATAAGATATTAATATCTACTACATGGTTATATTAATATTTTCTTATTTTATTGATTTATTTTTAACTCTGTTCTCTATGTCACTTACAGGTGCTGAAAGATGCATTATTTTTGCTAATAAACTTGCTAATTTAAGACGCATATCTGGACGACGGATAATCATATCAATAGCACCTTTTTCAATCAGAAACTCACTACGTTGGAAACCAAATGGCAGTGTTTCTCGTACAGTTTGTTCAATCACACGTGGACCAGCAAAACCAATTAATGCTTTAGGTTCTGCAATATTTAAATCGCCTAGCATAGCTAAACTAGCAGAGACACCACCCATAGTTGGATCTGTAAGTACAGAAATATAAGGTAGACCAATCTTTTGGATTTTTGCTAATGCAGCACTAGTTTTAGCCATTTGCATTAAAGATATTAATGCTTCTTGCATTCGTGCGCCACCACTAGCAGAAAAACAAATTAAAGGACAATTATCTTTTAAAGCCTGATCTACAGCAAGTACAAAACGTATTCCTACGATCGATCCCATGGAACCACCCATAAAGGAAAATTCAAATGCAGCTGCTACTACTGGTATTGTATATAATTGACCTTTCATAGCTACTAAAGCATCTTTTTCATTCGTTTCTTTTTGTGCCATACTTAACCGATCTTTATACTTTTTTGAATCACGAAATTTCAATAAATCTTTTGGTTCAAATTCACTACCCAATTCAGTTATAGAACCTTGATCTAATAATCTAAGTAAACGATTACGTGCACTTATGTGCATATGATGATCACACTTAGGACAAACTTCAAGATTACGCTCTAATTCAACGCGATATAATACTTGACAACAACTATCGCACTTTGTCCATACTCCTTCTGGTATACTTGCCCTCCGAGAATTGATTACTTTATTTTTACTTCTACTTAATATCCGTTCAATCCAGCTCATTAATGACCTTTTTATTTAATGCTTACCTAATCTCAACCTTGATTATTATTGTAATTATCTATATTATATTAAGCTTAGCTAAGCATATAGGTTATCATTTAATAATTCACTTACTTTAGAGATATATAAAAAATAACTAAATTAAGGAATTATGTGAAGACATTTCATGTATATTTAAGCTAATTTAACAATGTCAAAAACAAATAATTACTTATTTAATAATTGACTCATATAAAAAAATAAAATATAAACTGCTTATTTTATTTATTGAAATAGTAATAATAAATGAAATAATTTATATATATTTTAATCAATTAAAGTTATTAAAAATAAAAGATAATAACTATTATAAAATTAATTTTTAATATTAAATAACTTAAAGTTTATTTATCATGAAATTATAACAATCATAATCATTTATAATCCTTAAATATATTATAAAATATAATATTTTTTAATTAAGATTAATGACCTTTATAAAATAAAGATATTGACATTTTCTATAATTAATTAATAAGTAATAATGGATGAGGAGTAGATTGTGGTAATTGAAAATGAGGCGGATAATCTACTGAGACTAAATATAAACCGCTAGCTTTTGCAGTGCTCGCTGCCAAATAACGATTTTTAGCAAAAAGTAATTTTGCCATCCAGCCTTCTGTTTGTTTACCACATCCTATTTCTATAAGACTGCCAACAATATTTCGTACCATATGATACACAAAGGAATTAGCTTTAATATCAACAATTACATATGAACCTTGACGAATAATATTCATATGCATTAGATTACGCCATGGTGTATGTGACTGACAGTGCATAGCACGAAAAGAAGTAAAATCGTTCATTCCTATTAGACACTGTCCTGCACGATGCATTTTTTCTGTATCTAATGGATAATAAAAATGAGTTATACCTTTAGATAAAATTGCAGAACGAAGGCGTTGGTTATAAATTAAATAAAGATAACGTCGAGCGATAGCACTAAATCGCGCATGAAATTCTTCTGGAACTATTTTTACCCAACGTATGGCAATGTCATGAGGTAAATTTGAATTTACACCTAATGTCCAAGCACTTTCGGTACGTTGTGCAGTTGTTCTAAAGTGAACAACTTGACCAATACTATGAACTCCTACATCAGTACGTCCAGCACAAAACACATTTATATTATGATTGGCAATTATAGATAATGCTTTTTCTAACTTTTCTTGTATACTAGGTACTGATTTTTGACGCTGCCAACCATAATAGCCACTACCATCATATTCTATACCCAATGCTATTTTTATAATTTTCTTTTTTTTAAATATCATTTAATTTATATTTTAATATTATGATAAGAAAAATTTATTATATTTATAAAATGTAAGTAATTCTATTATTGCAACATAAAAATGTTATTTAATCTTATTCTATAAATTCTAATATTAGAATAATGAATAATGAATAATGAATGTAAATTGATTTTTAAGTTTACATAAAAATTTTAATAAAATTTATTATATATGGAATTTTGAAAATCATTTCAAAAAATATTTAAATTAATTGAAATAGCACTCAAATAAAAATGATTTTTTATAATAAAAGTATTTATACTAATTACTGTAGAGTAGCATTAAAACCAAGTTTATTTAGTATAGTAACTGTTTCCGTATTGTCACAGATAACTTGTAAAGATGACCATTCACGACGTTCTTGATATTGAGCACGTAAGAGATCAAAATCTATATGATCTATTGCAGTTAACTTTCTTAATAATGTATCATCTCGTCGTACATCATATATTAAGTGTATTAATCGTTTTAGCTTATACTGATCAATATTACCATGTAATGTTATAGTACTAAATTCCGGTTTCGGTAAAAGATTTTCTAATATTATCTGTTGAGGTTTATCTATAAAATTACACCAAGATTCAAATATTTGAATTGTACCACGTGTTTTCCCTTCAAGCGTATAACCAGCAATGTGTGGAGTAGCAATATCTATTTTATTTAATAATTCTAATGATATATTCGGTTCTTCTTCCCAAACATCTAATATTACGCTGATATCTTTACGCATAGTTAATATTTGTAAAAGTGCTTTATTATCGACCACTGAACCACGACAAGTATTAATTAAAATTGTATTTTTCTTTAGTGAATTAAGTAAATTTATATCTACTAAATGCCAACTCTTATATAATCCATCTATAAATAATGGTGTGTGAAAAGTAAGTATATCAGCTTTTGCTACTAATTCATCTAATGAATAAAAGATTTCTTTATCTCCACGATTCTTACGAGGAGGATCACATATTAAAGTTTCTACTCCTAAAACTTTTAAGCGTTTATTCAGACAATTACCGATATTTCCTGCTCCTATAATACCTACAATTCGATTACGTAGATCAAAACCATCGCGTTCTGCTAAAAAAAAAAGTACGGAAAAAATATATTCAACTACTGCAATAGAATTACAGCCAGGAGCAGAAGAAAAACTAATACCTTTTTTTTTTAGTACATGATAATCAATATGTTCAGTACCAGAAGTTGCAGTACCAACAAATTTTATCGATGTATTATCTAATAATTTAGCATTAACATTAGTAATAGATCGTACCATTAATCCAATAGTATCTTTAAGTTCTATTTTTGATAATTCACGTCCTGGTACTGATAAGACTTTACCAGTACGACTAAATAGTTCATAGGCATAAGGCATATTTTCATCAACAATAATTTTCACTATAATAATCCTATTTCATCAGAATAAGAAAGTATTTTCGTAAAAATAATATTTTTTCTAAAATAACCTGAAAATCTATTCATTATTTATAATAATAAAAGATTATTTAACTCATAAATAAATATAAATATATTTAAAGCAATCTATCAAAAAAATATCTTTTAAATCTTAAATAAAATACATAATTTAATAATTTAATATTTATATAAAAATTACTTGATGTATGTTTTTAAATAGAAAATTAATAAAATAAAAAACGTTAAATAGTATAATTTATATAAAATGAATAATTTTATTTATTTTTTTAAATTTAGCATTTTGATTAAATTAAAATATATAAAATCAGTATATAATAAATAGAAGTTAAATAACTAAATAGTTAACAGTAAAAATTAATATATAGTTTATTAAAAAAAAAATTAAAAGTAGAATACTATTCTCATATAATTTTAATATTCAAGTTTAACCCTTAAGTATTTTTTTAAGAATTATAATTCTTTTAAATTAATATTTAAAGATATATATAAATATATATTATTTATAACATTTTATTTTAAATTTTTTATTATTTTTTATACTTACACATTGTAAGTGTTGCATTAGTACCACCGAAACCAAAACTATTAGACATAACAGTTGTTAATATTTTTTCTGTAAATTGAGTTACGATCTTCATACTTTGAGCAGCTACATCTAACTCTTCTATATTAATACTAGGAGCAATAAAGCTATGTTTAAGCATCAAAATAGTATAGATTGTTTCTTGTACTCCAGAAGCACCTAAAGAATGTCCAGTCATTGCTTTAGTAGAAGAAATATTAGGTATATTATTTCCAAATACTTCTCTTATTGCATTTAATTCTTTTACATCTCCTAGCGGTGTAGATGTTCCATGAGTATTAATGTAATCAACTGGTACATCTATATCTTGTATTGCCATTTTCATGCACCTGATAGCTCCTTCTCCTGAAGGTACAACCATATCTAGTCCATCTGATGTAGCACCACAACCTATAATTTCAGCATAGATATAAGCATCTCGTGCTAACGCATGTTGTAACTCTTCTACTACAATTATTCCACCACCACCTGCAATCACAAATCCATCTCGATTAACATCATAGGTACGTGAAGCTTTAATAGGAGTATTATTGTATTTAGTTGAAAGTGCTCCCATAGCGTCAAATTCACAAGCCATTTCCCAGCTTAATTCTTCACCACCACCTGCAAATACAATATCTTGCTTACCTAACTGAATTTGTTCAACTGCATTAATAATACAATGTGCAGATGTTGCACAGGCTGAACTAATAGAATAATTAACCCCGTAAATTTTAAACGGTGTAGCAAGGCATGCTGATACACCAGATGCCATTGCTTTAGTAACCATATATGGACCAACACCTTTTAATCCGCGTGGACCGCGCATTGCATCAGCACCTAATACTTGATAACGAGGAGAACCACCTCCTGAACCAACAATTAAACCTACTCGTGGATTATTTTGATATTGTTTTTCAGTAAGATTTGAATCTTGAATCGCTTCATTCATAGATAAATATGCATAAATTGAGGCATCACTCATGAAACGCACAATTTTTCGATCTATAAGACCATTAGTATCTAGCTTGACATTACCCCATACATGACTGCGCATACCAGCTTCTTTCATCTCTTGAGAGAAAGTAATACCAGAACGGCCTTTACGTAAGGAAGATAATACTTCTTCTTGGTTATTACCAATACTAGAAACGATACCTAGGCCAGTAATCACTGCACGTTTCATTATACTAATCCTCATTATACTGCTTTTAGATTTTAGATTTTAGATTTTAAATTTTAAATTTATTATTTTATTATTTATTAGTGCCTTAATTTAAAACTACAAGCTATACTAATTTAGTTTAATTATTTCCTTTTATCAATTTAAGTTATATAATTACTCCTACTAAAATAGTCTAGTATTAGAAAAGTATTTCTCAGTTTCATCCTTTATTAAATATATATAATCCTTTAAATAAAATAATATATTTTTGATTAATTTAAATTCACATTTTTTAATATAAATTAATTCAAAAAAAAATTACTATATAAATATATAAGATATCTAATTCATGTTATTTCATAATATTTTATTATATATAGAGATTAATTCATTAATCTCTATATATAATGGTATAATATGAAATATATTGGCTGGTTTAGTTTTGACAACAATAATTATAACTATAATATTTTTTATTAAATTAGAATTTAATATCTACAAAAATTTATCATCAATGGAAATAAATTTTATTTATAATTATGTATAATTATTTTTTATTAATAATGTTTTTTAATATCAAAAATTAAATATTATGTAGTGATTACCATCATTTATAATAATGAATTAATTCACAGTCACTAGTATTCTATTTATTTAAGAAAATTAATTTAATTATTTTTTATTAATATTAATATTAATATTAATATCTCTATAATTATAAATTAAATGCTATTATTTATTACGAAATAAGATCATAAATATGATAATATTACAAATATGAATTTAATCATTTTAAAATAAATGACTGTAAAATATTTGAGATGTATACTATATATTATGTAATATATGTAATATATGTGTATAATTAAGCTAACTTCATTATTACATATCTTAAGTAGGTTAATTAATTAAAATTACTTAATTAAATTAATCGTACATCAATTATTTTATACTACAATTTTTAGTTTTATTAATTTTTTTTTATTAATGGTAAATAGTAAATTAATAAATATTACTATTTTAGCCTAGAAATGCTAAAATATTCACATTGTGCACGATGACGTAATAGGTGATCCATAATAATAATAGCTATCATTGCTTCAGCAATAGGGACTGCACGAATACCTACGCATGGATCATGACGACCTTTTGTGATTATTTCTGTTTCTTTGAAATCATATGTAACGGTTTTTCCTGGTACTCTAATACTAGATGTTGGCTTCATTGCTAAATTAATATTAATAGTTTGACCACTACTAATACCACCTAAAATACCACCTGCATGATTACTTTGAAAGCCGTTCATATTAATTTCATCACGATGTTGACTTCCACGTTGTTTAATAACTTCAAATCCATCACCAATTTCTATGCCTTTCACTGCATTAATACTCATTAAAGCATGGGCTAAATCAGCATCTAAACGGTCAAATACTGGCTCTCCTAATCCTGGTGGTAAGTTTTCTACTATGATAGTAATTTTAGCTCCAATAGAGTCACCATCTTTTTTTAATTGACGTAATAGTTTATCTAATGCTTTTAATTGAGATGAATCAGGACAAAAAAAATGATTTTCTTCTACAATATCCCAATTTTCTAGTTTACACACTATATCCCCTACTTGTGCTACATAACCATGTACTTTAATATGATGCTTTATTTGTAAATATTTTTTGGCAATTGCTCCTGCTGCTACACGCATTGCAGTTTCACGTGCAGAAGATCTCCCACCGCCTCGATAGTCACGTATGCCATACTTATGTAAGTAAGTATAATCTGCATGACCTGGACGAAATATATTTTTATTATGATTATAATCTTGAGAACGTTGATCTATATTATTAATTAATAAACCAATAGGAGTACCGGTAGTTAAACCTTCAAAAACACCAGATAAAATTTGTATTTGATCCAATTCTTGTCGCTGAGTAGTATAACATGAAGTACCAGGGCGACGACGATTAAGATCGTGTTGAATATCATCTTCAGTAAGAGGAATATTAGGAGGCATACCATCAATTATACATCCAATCGCAATACCATGTGACTCACCAAATGTAGTTACGCGAAAAAGTTGCCCTATGCTATTTCCAGCCATTCTTATTTCTCCTCATTATATATTTAAATAATGTACAATTTATCTATTTTTATTAATTTCTCATATTTTAATAAAAAGAAAAATGATGTTGGGAAGCAACAATTTGTTCCCGTGTTAACATAAATACTCCATCTCCACCATTGTTAAATTTTAACCAAATAAAAGGAATATCCGGGTATTGTTCTATGATATGAATCATGCTATTTCCGACTTCACAAATTAGTATACCTTGTGTAGTAAGATAATCTGGAGCATAAGCTAAAATTCGGCGAATTAATTTTAATGGATCTTTACCTACTGTTAGACTTAATTCTGGTTCATAATGATATTCTTTTGGTAAATCTTTCATATCTTTTATATTTATATATGGAGGATTTGTAACAATTAGATCATATTTTATTTGTGGCAAACCACAGAAAAGATCTGCACGAATCAGTGTGATATAATTATGCATGTTATGTCGTTCAATATTTTTTTCTGCAACTGCTAATGCATCCAGAGATATATCTACACCTTTAACTTCAACACCAGGAAAAGCATAAGCACAGGCAATAGCAATACAACCACTTCCAGTACACATATCTAAAATATGATGTGGATGTTCGCTAATAAGCCCAATAAAACGTTTTTCAATTAGTTCAGCAATTGGTGAACGAGGTATAAGCACGCGTTGATCAATGTAGAATTCATAACCACAAAACCAGGCCTTATTGGTTAGATAAGATACTGGCACACGTTCATTAACACGACGAATAATTAGTTCTACTATACGATTTCTTTCGCTAAGAGTTAGACGTGTATTTAACATATCATCTGGAATATCAAGTGGTAACCAAAGAGTAGGTAATACTAATTTTAAAGCTTCATCCCACGGATTATCAGTACCATGACCATAACAAAGATTTGCTGCAGAAAATCTACTAAAGGACCATCGTAGCATATCTTTGATAGTATGTAACTCATTTACTGCTTCATCGACAAAAATTTTGTCCACATAACCTCCTATAAGTTAAAAAAATGTTTTAGCTTAAATATTAAACTTAAAGATTTAATTTTCTATCTTGGAATCATTTCCTAATAGAAATAGAAATAGAAATAGAAATAGAAATAGAAATAGAAATAGAGTGATATCATATTAACTGGAGTTAGATATAATATCTTCTCTTATTATATTAATAAATACAATTATATTAATTCTAACTTTTAATTTATAGTTAAGAATAATATGTACAATAATATATAGATTATAAAAAACTCGAATTTTTATAGATATTTATCTAAAAAATAAAATATTTATGAATTATTTATTATTATTTATTAATTATCAGAGTAATCAAAAGACATATTATTCCACCTATATTTTTTTTATTTCTATTGTATTTCTATGATTACTTATCAATATCTTTTAAGTCATTTTGTATAGCAATAGTATTTGGATTATTATCCAACGATAACTTTCCTCCATTAGAGATAAAATTATGGCGTTGGAAATAAGAATTACGAATAAAGATATAAGGATCTTGCTGTTGAAATAAAATAGTATTAAAATCTAATAACTTTGCTCTTGTTTCTATATTTTTCAATATCCATTTTCCAATTGACATAGGTAAAGTAAGGAAATTTAACGTTGGATAAAGCATATCAATAAGAGCTCCACCATCCTCACGAATAGTAAAACTAGAATAAATAGGTAATTCAATATAAGGACCATATCCGATACCATAATATCCTAATGTATCACCAAAACGATATGAATCTTGGGAGATTAATTTAGTATTAGTTTTTTCTGCAATATCAATAATGCCTGCTAAACCAAACGTAGAATTTAGAAAAAATCTTGTAAAATGAATCATTGCTGTACGTGGTTCTCCAATTAAGAAAGCATTAACCATACTTGCTGGCTCATCTAAATTGCTAAGAAAATTATTAAGTCCAATACGAGCTGGTATGGGAATGTATTCACGCCAAGCTAAAGATATAGGTTGAAAAACATAAACATCCAATATTTTATAGTTAAATTTAAATATGATACGGTTGAAACTTTCTAAAGGGTCTTGACGAAATATGGTTTCTAAGTTATTAGTTGATTTTAAATTAGCACATCCTATTAAAAAGATACTACTAGTTAATGCCAAATATACCGTCAGGCGGTTACTCATTTTCTTTTCTCTATATATTTATTTATTTATTTATTTGATGAATATATATCGTTTTAAAAATTATTTATTCAAGTAAGTATTTTTTAATAATAAATTATTCATTGTTTTAACTAATTATTTTAATACTTATTAAGTAATAATATTAAATATATTGTATATATATTGATATTTTAAATTACAATTAATTAATATATATCATGATAATAATAACGTAATATTTGAAAACCAATATGATGCTTTTCAAAGAAAATATACAGCAAATAAAATATTAATACTGAAAAATAAGAGTATAACCAATAAATTAATGTTTCATTTATTTATAAAATATTTAGAGAAATAAAATCTAATGGATTAAAACATATAGTTATATTAGTATTGAATTACTAAACATTTATATAAAAATATAATTTAAAGAGTTTTATTTAATTTTAAATGTCCCCTTAGTTAAATGGATATAACGGGCCACTCCTAAGGGCTCATTGCAGGTTCAATTCCTGCAGGGGATTTACTTAATCTATGATTTTAAATTCGTGTTTAATCGTACTTAATGAATATGCAGTATATACATCTTTGATATTTTGATTCTAATTTTTATTCAATTTAAAATGATAAACTTAAGAAACAATAGAACAATAATAGATTTCTTTTCTTAATAATCATAAATTTATTAAAATATTAAAATAATGAAATATATCCATGATTTTAATAAAAAATCTATTAAGATAATCTTAAAACAATTTAAATGTTTGTTTATTAATTAAACATCTACTATTTATTTTTTAAAATAACTATATGTATATATTACAAGATACATCCAAGTGACTGACGTAAATAAGCACCAGCTCCTAAAAGGCCTGGTTGATCGTGAGTAATCATGTAAACAGGAATATCTACTAAATAGTTACGAAAACGACCTTTATCTTCAAATGCAGAACGAAATCCAGATGCTTTAAAAAAATCAAGAAAACGTGGAACTATACCTCCAGCAATATACACACCACCAAAAGTTCCTAAATTTAATGCTAGATTACCTCCGAAACGCCCCATAATAATACAAAAAAGCGTTAAAGCACGACGGCAATCAATACAGATTCCATGTAAGGCTCTTTCAGTCACATCTTGTGGTTTAAGTAATTTAGCTTCTCGTCCATCGGCTTTTACAATAGCGCTGTATAAATTAACCAATCCAGAACCAGAAAGAATACGTTCAGCAGAAACATGTCCTAAATCTTTACGTAGAACAGCAAGTATATCTACTTCTTCTTCACTATTAGGAGCGAAATCTACGTGTCCTCCTTCACCAGGTAAACTAATCCATTGTTTACCAACATGAACTAAATAGCTTACTCCTAAGCCAGTCCCCGCACCATAAATTGCAATAGGCTTATCTTTAATCGGCTTTTTACCACCAAATTGAATTACATCTATTGCAGATAGCATTGGAATAGACATCGAAACTGCTGTAAAGTCATTAATTATTTCGAGATGTGCAAATCCTATTTTTTCTCTCATCTTATTTTTAGAAAAAAACCAATCATGATTAGTCATTTCTACATAATCATTAGTAATCGGACATGCAATAGCAATACATCCATCAATAATATTTTTCTGTTGCTCATCCATATAACGTTTAATTACTAATTCTAAATTATTATATTCTGATGTTGAAAATGTTTTGATATGAGATATTGTTCCTGTCTCCATCTTACATAAAGCGAGACGTGCATTAGTACCACCTACATCGCCAACCAAGGCGTATTTGGCCATTATTTTGCTGCTCCGCTGACTTCATAAATAATTATAAGACCTATAAAAGTCTAATAAAACAACAATGGTAATTAATAATGACATATATGGATATTCAATTAGGACAAATAAGAAATTACCTATTAATTATTATCATTGCAAATAAATAATGATCTGAAATTTAATTATAGTTTTATTCATATAATGCATAGGCCATTGAATTAATTTATTGAGGGATTTTAAATTCTTAATACAAAATCTTTCATTATTTTAAATAATAAAAATTAAATAAATCAATAATTGGTGAATTGTATTTAGTATGTTATAGATATATTATAAATATATTGAATTTAATAAAAATAATTTATAATATAAATATAATAATTAATATAAATAATATAGTGATTTTACTTTTAGCTGTAATTTTTTAGATAAAAAAATAATATTTAAGTTTTAAAGAGTGTTTTATTACACAGATTAATTTTATTATTTATATTTTAAGTTTATTAAAAAATAATATCAATTGTTTTTTTATTCAAGAATAAATATAAATTTATATTTATTAAACAAATAAAGAAAAAATATAGTTTTATTTTAATAAATACATTAATAATTTTATAATTATGACCAACCTAATACTTCTCCTATTAATAAATAAAAATTTAGTGAAATAATTAATATTACAATAAAACGTCCTATATTTTGCGTTAAAGGTGAATTTACTAATTCATCCCCCATAACTTCTCTATTGCCTGTAAAAGATAGCAGGGGAATTAGTGCCAAAGCAATTCCAAAACTAAGTAACACTTGACTCATAACTAAAATTTTAGTTGGAGTGCAACCAAGCCATATAATCAGAAAAGAGGGTAGCATAGTAATAGTTCGTCGAATTAATAAAGGAATATGAAAACGAATAAAACCTTGTATTACTACTTGCCCAGCTAATGTACCTACAATAGTAGATGATAATCCTGCTGCTATTAAACTTAAACTAAATACAGTAGCAGCCGCATGATTAAACAGAGGTTGTAATGTTATATACGCTTGTTCTAAATCCACGATCTCAGGATGATCATGAAAATGAAAAGCAGCTGCAGCCATTGCCATCATAGCTAGATTTACAAAACCTGCAGTAGTCATAGCTATTGCGATGTCTAGTTTAGTAGAAGAATATCGTTGCTCTTTATTCCTATTGTAGTTGTTTTGTGTTAATGCTGAATGTAAATAAATTACATGCGGCATAATAGTTGATCCTATTACGCCAGCTGCAAGAAAAACAGCATTAGAATTTGGTAAAGAAGGTAATATTGTACCAACTAATAGTTCACTCATTTTAGGTTGAGAAAAAAACAGTTCAACAATATAGGATATAGCAACGAATAATAATAAACTACCAACTATTAATTCTAATTTTTTTTCACCACGTTTTTGTAGAGTTAAAATAAAAAAAGTAGCTATCCCAGTAAGCATTGCTCCCTGTAGTAGAGAAACACCAATTAATAATTTAAAACCAAGAGCTGCTCCAATAAATTCTGCAAGATCAGTAGCAATAGCAATAATTTCTGCTTGTATCCAATAGAACCATACTGCAGGACGTGGAAATCGATCTCGGATGTGTTCTGCAAGATTTTTATTAGTAGCAATACCTAATTTAGCGGATATTAATTGAATTAACATGGCCATAATATTAGCCCATCCAACTACCCAAAGTAACTTATAACCATATATTGCACCAGTTTGGATATTAGTAGCAAAGTTACCTGGATCAATATATCCGATAGCTGCAACAAAAGCAGGTCCCAGCAAAGCAAGCTTAATCTTTTGAGTTCCACGAACGATACGTTGGTTAATACGACTTTCTGACATAATTTCAACCTCGTCTTAACGTTCGTTAACCTTTGCAATTTATAGGGTATTCAGAACAAGTTAATATTATGAAAATAGATATTGCTATTAAGCATAGCAATTGCTATTTATTAGATTGAAAATAAAACTTCAAAGAAATGAAGTCTTTTTGCTATTTACTTTAGTTACTTTTTTTAAAAAATCTTTTCTAAAAAATATTCAAAAAAAATATATAACATTAAATTTAAACTTAATTTAAAATTATTGAAATGTCCTAATTTGATATTATATATCAATTGTTTATTGATATATATCTTAATCATTAATAATGTAAATATTTAAATAATTAATGGTTGTTTTTTATAAAATTTTCATATTATCAATGTATATATAATTTATTTATCAATGTATATATAATTTATTTATCAATCTTATTATATTCAATTCTATACTGTTTACTATTTATTTTATGAATATATCAAAAATTTTTAAATCAATGATGATCGAAATCATATAGTAATATATACCATGCAGTATTAAGAATGAAAATATATATTGAATATATTTCATTAATTAAATAATTTAAAAATAATAATGGAGCTAAGCGGATTTGAACCGCTGACCACTTACATGCCATGCAAGTACTCTACCAGCTGAGCTATAGCCCCTTTTATAATTAAAAAATTATTTTTAATATATATCAATTTCAAATATAAATCATATTTAATAGAATATTCTATGTCAAGATTAAATTTTCATAAAATTAATTATTATAAATTAAAAAGAACAATAATGATTATTTATGAAATATTATTGAATTTTATTAAAAAAATCTTTAATTTTATTATTAAATTCAATCGTAATCATATTTGTAATATTAATTACATTATAACTAAACTATCTATAGTAGAATATTTTAGTTGCTTGCATAAGTAATTAACTTACTTATTTACATTAGCCGATAAAATTTATTTTTATATGCTTTACATAAGAATTTACATAGGAAAATGAAGATCAAAAGAATCATCTAAATATCTAGTAAAATAATTTATTTTACTTCTTTAGTGATAAAATCTATTGCTTTATTAATACGATCTATACTACGATTACGTCCTATAGCTTTTATTGTATAAGCTAATGTAGGAGATTGACTAGTACCTGTTACAGCAACACGTAATGGCATACCTACTTTACTAATTTCAATTGACAATTCATTACAAGTATCTTGAATAGCATAATTTATATGTTCTACATCCCATTTTTCATCACTAATAATAGCTAATTTATTACGTACTATATGTAATGGTCGACATGCTGTTAAGTTAAGATATTTTTTTGCTGCTTTAATATCAAATTCATGAAATTCTTCATAAAAATACCGACTAGAAGAAGCAATATCTACTAAAGTTTTACAGCGATTACCTAATAATGTTACTAGTTCTACTAAATTTGGACCTATCCGGGTATCGATGTTATTCTGTGCGATATGCCATTGTAGTTGTAGTACTACATATTCAATTGGTAACGCATTAATGTAATGTTGATTTAACCATTGTAATTTTTTAATGTTAAAAACACTAGAAGATTTACTGATAGCGTCAAGAGAAAATAAATTAATCATTTCTGAAACACTAAAAATTTCCTGATTACCATGTGACCAACCTAAACGTACTAAATAATTTAATAGTGTTTCAGGTAAATATCCCTCTTTCCGATATTGCATTACGTTCATCGCACCATGACGTTTAGAGAGTTTCACACCGTTATGCCCAAGAATCATAGATACATGGGCATAAGTAGGAACATTAGCACCAAGAGCTTTTAAAATATTGATCTGACGTGGTGTATTATTAATATGGTCTTCTCCACGAATAACATGAGTTATATTCATATCCCAATCATCTACTACTACACAAAAATTATAAGTTGGAGAACCGTCAGTACGACTAATAATTAAATCGTCTAATTCCTCATTACTAAATATAATTCTACCTCGAATTTGATCATTAAAAACTACTAAACCTTTTTTTGGATTACGAAAACGTACTACATACGGTTCATCCATGGAATGTTTTTTATGATTATCTCGACAATAACCATCATAACGTGGTTTTTTATGTTGTTCTATCTGTTTTTTACGCATAACGTCTAAGCGATTCTTTGAACAATAGCATTTATATGCAGTACCTGATTTTAACATATTATTAATAACAGAATTATACCGATCCATACGTTTTGTCTGATAATATGGTCCTTCATCCCAGTCTATCCCAAGCCAGCTCATGCCATTAATAATAGATGTTATGGCTTCTGGAGTTGCACGTTTTAAGTCAGTATCTTCTATACGTAAAATAAATTTACCTTTATTATGACGAGCATAAAGCCAAGAATAAAGAGCAGTACGAGCTCCACCAACATGTAAATAGCCGGTAGGACTAGGAGCAAACCGAGTTCTGATATTCATAATTATCTTAAATAAGCAAGTTTTATGTCATTTATAATGAGATATATCATAACAGATAAATGAAAATGTTAATTCATTGAATGTTTTTTGTTAATGATTCAATTTAAATCTAATACATATTTTATATATAATAAAAATATTGACTCTTTTTTAAAGACCTTTATAATACAGTTTGCAGGGTGATTAGCTCAGTTGGTAGAGCATCTCCCTTACAAGGAGGGGGTCGGCGGTTCAAATCCGTCATCACCCAATGTTTATTAATTATAAATTTAACCTGCTATAACAATAAAAATAGTAATATACTATATTAAAATTTACTATATTATATAGTATATTACTTATTTTATCTATTTAGTTTTTCATATTAATTTAGGTATAACATTATATTAGGGTCGTTAGCTCAGTTGGTAGAGCAGTTGACTTTTAATCAATTGGTCGCAGGTTCGAAACCTGCACGACCCATTAAAATTTATATTATGATTAAACATTACTTTAATTTTTTATGATAAAATCAAAATACTTATTCCCTAAAATATTTAATTTATAAAATCTAGAAATTAATTAAATCATATAATATCCTTTAAAATCTAATATATAGATAATATTTATATTTTTCCTCGTACTTACTACTTAATAATTACTATTAAATAATCTTTATATATATAAATCTATAAACATAAATATAAATATAGATATAAATATATAAACATACAATATGAACAATATAAATATTATATGAAGGATTTTATCGTTAAGATGATAGAATCGATTAATAATATTTAACAGTTTAAATAAATATAGTAATAGAGTTAATAACTTTTTTAAAAATAACTGGATTATAATATGTTCTTTTTAAGATTTGATTCAATTATAATCAAACTTATTATCACAGTAGTGTTTGCTAATTTTTTTCCTATACAAGGTAAATATCTTAATCTATTTAAGTGGTTTACTACTTTAGCAATTGCTTTTTTATTTTTTATGCATGGAGCGAAGCTTTCACATCAAAAAATTATTGCAGGTAGCAGTCATTGGCGTTTACACTTATGGATTATATGTAGTACTTTTATTATTTTCCCTTTAATTGGTATTTTAATTATATGGTGGCATCCACTAAACTTAAATAATGAAATTTATACGGGATTTATTTATCTATGTATTTTACCAGCTACTGTACAGTCATCTATTGCTTTAACATCAATAGCTGGTGGAAATGTGGCAGCTGCTGTTTGCAGTGCTTCTACTTCCAGTTTTATAGGAGTATTTATTTCACCATTATTACTAAATATAATAATGAATATACATAAAGATCTAACAAATAATACTTTAGAACAAATAACAAAAATTATAATGCAATTATTACTTCCATTTGTATTAGGTCATTTTTCACGTCGTTGGATTAGTTATTGGATTGAAAGAAAAGATAATTTAATTAATAAAACTGATCAAATATCTATTCTACTCATTGTATATTTAGCTTTTAGCGAAGCTGTAATAAATAGAATTTGGCAACATGTAGATATTAGAACATTCCTATGTATTTTAATAGGAAGTATACTAATACTTTGTACTGTTTTATCTATAAATTTTATAGTTTCAAGATTATTTAGATTTAATCGCGCTGAAGAAATTGTAGTATTATTTTGTGGTTCAAAAAAAAGTTTAGCAAATGGTATACCTATGGCAAATATTTTATTTCCTATTAGTTCAGTAGGAATGATTGTTTTACCATTAATGATTTTTCATCAGGTACAACTACTAGTTTGTTCTTTCCTTGCTAGAAAATATAGAATCCATAAAAAAAGTCAATAATATAAAATATGAATATATTATTTATATTTAAATAAGTACTTTATTATCATCATTTAATTTATTTTTATATATTTTTACATTCATTAAACCATTTTTTTTATTATATTTATTACTTATTTTTTTATTATATTTATTACTTAATATTGTACTTAATAATATTGTATTCTATTAACTTAAAATATTAAATTTAATCAATTTAATTATTAGAGATATCTAATAATGTGATAAATATAATCCAATATTTATCAATTCATAGATGATTCTAAGGTTATTCTCCTCATCCATAAAATGACGAATATGCATTGCTACTATCTTACCAACATCTGGAACCATGATTAATTCATCAATTTTTGCATCTATTATTTTTTCTAATTTGCTAAAGTAATTAGCCAGATTAATAGCAGTTGTTTCTCCTACTTCTCTTATACCTAATGCATACAAAAACCGTGCTAAAGTAGTATTTTTAGCCTGATCTAATGAGTATATTAACTTTTTTGCTAATTTATAATTTACACGATCTAATTTAATTAATTGATTAACAGTTAAATGAAATAAGTCAACAGGTGTCTTAACATATTGTTTATCTACTAATTGTTCAATGATCTTCTCACCAATACCATCTATGTTCATAGCACGACGCGACACAAAATGCTTAAGTGATTTTTTGAGTTGAGCACTACAAATAAAACCACCCATACATCTCATTATAGCTTCGTCTTTTGCACGTTTAACATCTGATCCACAGATAGGACAATGAAGAGGAAAAATAACTTCACTTGTACTTTTAAGATTAGTCGATTTCACTACACTAACTATTTTAGGAATAACATCACCAGCACGATGAATTACTACCATATCACCAATACGTATACCTAAACGTACAATTTCATTAATATTGTATAACGTTGCATGACTTATAATAACACCAGCAATTGGCACTGGATCTAAATGTGCAACAGGAGTTATAGTACCTGTACGACTAACTTGAAATTTAATATCTCTTATACATGTAATAACCTCTTCTTTAGCAGGAAACTTAAAAGCTATTGCCCAACGCGGTGCATGAGTCACAAAACCGAGTTTACGTTGTAAATTATGAGAATTAATTTTTATTACTACACCATCAATATCGAATCCGAGCATTGAACGTTTATTATGAATCTGATTATAAAATGCACATACTTCATCAATATTATATGCTATACATATATGATCACTTACTGGTAATCCCCATAATTGAAATTGTTGTAAACAATGCCAGTGACTAACAGGTAATTTACCCCCTTCTATAACTCCAACACCATAACATAAGAAAGTAAGAGGACGTTGTGCTGTAATACGTGGATTAATTTGGCGTACTGATCCAGCT
Source organism: Pantoea sp. Aalb (assembly GCF_009829985.1). Lineage (NCBI taxonomy): Bacteria > Pseudomonadati > Pseudomonadota > Gammaproteobacteria > Enterobacterales > Erwiniaceae > Pantoea > Pantoea sp. Aalb. The sequence goes on along the minus strand of NZ_SZZU01000001.1, from coordinate 196,690 downwards.
GCTGCATTACGTGGATTAGCAAACAATTTATCTCCATTGTAATAGGCTTCTTTATTTAGTTTTTTAAAACCATTTTGTGTCATAAATATTTCACCACGTACTTCAAGAAGATTTGGAATATTTTTACCTTGTAAACGTAATGGAATATCCTTAATCATACGAACATTAGCCGTAATATTTTCTCCTATAATACCGTCTCCACGTGTTGCAGCACTAATTAATAAACCATTTTTATATAGTAAACTAACAGCAATTCCATCTAATTTTAGTTCGCAGCAGTAACTTATATTATCAGTTATTTTTAACCGGTTCTGTACTCGTTTATTAAAAGATATGAAACCATCTTTATTAAAAACATTATCTAAAGATAACATAGGAATTTTATGACGTACTTGTTTGAAAATTTTGAGAGGTGCAGCTCCTACTGTTTGTGTAGGGGAATCAGACGTAATTAAGTTTGGATATAATCTTTCTAACTCGCATAGCTGAAACATTAATTCATCATATTTTTTATCTGAAATTATAGGTGCATCCAGTGTGTGATAAAGATGTTCATGATGACGTAATATAGTACGCAAATAATTGATGCGTTTATGAATTGATTTCATAAATTCTCTATTAAATACAAAATCTGAAAATGATATTTTTAAAATCTTATTAATATACTTTAAATTATCTATTCATACTTTTAAAAATACGTTCTTTATAAATTTTAATTTTTTTTGTCGTCATTATATAACGTTCATCATCTAAAACTATACCATTAATATCTTTAGCTATAAAATGTGCTGATTGTAACATTAATTTAAAGTTCTGATTTGCATCTCCGTATGAAGGTAATACCATGAATATAGATATGCCAGGGGTAGTAAAGTTATTCATTCTACTTGGATTAAAAATTCCAGGTTCTACTATATTTGCCAAACTAAATAATATAGGTCCACTTCCTGATGGATTAAGATGACGATGAAATATATTCATATCACCAAACTTAAATCCTGCTTGTAAAATAATTTGAAGAAGAACTTCTCCATTAATTTTTCGCCTGTTATTAGCGACAACGTGCAATATTAATATTAATTTTTCTTCTTTCTTACTACCTATAGTATGCTGAGAAGATAATGTAGGTAAATTTAAATATGCATATTTGTTTTTGTTAAATATAGATATAGTTTCAAGTTCTTGATTTTTTTTTTCTGAAGATGATTTTTTATTCATTAAAGAATTAATTAAGTTAATCTCTTTATGTTCTAATTTAGTACTTGATTTATTTATTGAATATTCATTCGATATGATGTATTGATACATTTTGAATTTATCATATAAAAATTTTTCGTTACATAGTGGTATTTTGTCATATAACCCATGTTGATACAGCCTAATATTAGGCATATACAAGTTACTAGTAAATAAAGTAGTAGGAAAAACTATACTAAAATCATATGCATTTTTTTTACAAATTCGAATTTCTCTAACACTGTTTTTATTATTGGAAATATTTTGTTCTATCTCTTTACTATTTTTCATAAATCTATTTTTGAAATTTTTAAATAAAGTAAATAAGTATATTCGGTTAATACATAATTTATGACAAAATAATACTACTATAATAATCGATCCAATCACTATTAAAATTAGACGCAAATCTTGCATCATTATTATATTCTCTATTTTTTGATAATATTTACTATATCATTGGTTTTATTACATAAGTAATATAATTATATTTAAGAATCAATCTTTCTAAAAAAATATTAGTATTATTTTTAATAAAATAAAATAAAATAAAATAAAAATAAACATTTTATATATTAAAAAATTAATAATAGATGTTAAATGTATTAATTTTTTATTTACATCGATTAAATTTTTTTAATTAAGTAATCTACTTTATTTATAAATCCATACATACGAAGACTGTAGAATGTATCGTAAATATTAAATGAGGATAATATATTTACTTAAGTCTTTATATTTGTAAAGTCTATCTTAGATATAAGATTTCTTTTTCTAATTTAAAATAAGATGTATATATAATATGAAATTATTTAATACTTATTTTTATCATTTTAGGATAGATTATGAGTAAAATTTATGAAGATAATTCTTTAACAATCGGTCGTACTCCTTTAGTTAGATTAAATCATATTGGTAATGGTTATCTTTTAGCTAAAATTGAATCTCGTAATCCGAGTTTCAGTGTTAAGTGTCGCATTGGCGCTAATATGATTTGGGATGCAGAAAAACATAAAAGGTTAAAACCAGGCATCGAATTAATCGAAGCAACTAGCGGGAATACCGGTATCGCTCTTGCTTACGTAGCCGCTGCAAGAGGTTATAAATTAACATTAACTATGCCAGAAACAATGTCAATTGAACGACGTAAATTATTGAAAGCTTTAGGAGCAAATTTGATATTAACAGACGGTACGAAAGGAATGAAAGGCGCTATTATAAAAGCTGAAGAGATATTAGCAAATAATATAGATAAATACATTTTATTGCGGCAATTTAGTAATCCAGCTAATCCAGCTATTCATGAAAAAACAACTGGTCCAGAAATATGGGAAGACACAGATGGTAGAATAGAAGTATTAATTTCTGGTGTTGGTACTGGTGGAACTATTACCGGTATAAGCCGTTATATTAAGAATACCCAAGGTAAAACAAATATGGTAACTGTTGCAGTAGAACCTACTGATTCACCAGTGATATCCCAAACTTTAGCAGGACAAGATATAAAACCTGGTCCACATAAAATTCAAGGAATTGGTGCTGGTTTTATTCCAACTAATCTTGACCTAAAACTTATTGATCATGTTGTAACTATAACTAATGAAGAAGCTATTAATACTGCAAAATTATTAATGCAAAAAGAAGGAATTTTAGCAGGTATTTCTTCTGGTGCAGCAGTTGCAGGGGCATTAAAATTGCAAAAAAATAAAAATTTTCAAAATAAAAATCTTGTTGTGATATTGCCGTCTTCTAGTGAAAGGTATTTAAGCACAACCTTGTTTGATGAAGTTTGTATCGAAAAAAGTAATTAATAATTATAAATAATTACTTTCATATACTAGAATTCATAATAATTTTAATTATAAAAAATAAAATTTATTTTACGTATTATTTAAAAAGTTATTTATGTAATCTTTATTAATAGTTTTAAATTAATTAATAGTAATTTTTAACTTATTTTAATATGTATAGTATTTAAATATATTTTTTCTAAACAATTATTAAAAATTAAAATATTCTAGAAAAAAGATCATAATGTAACTGTATGCTTCCATGATAAAGCCTTGTCAGAACGTAACTGTATGCTTCCATGATAAAGCCTTGCTTGCTGTAAACCAATAAATAGACGTTCTCCATAGATTGGTTGAATATTTTCATCATCATAAATTACAGAAAAAGGTTGTCCATTCCAATCAATCGGCTGAACCATTAATTGCCAAAAGTGACCGCGAGGTCTAATTTCTATTACATGTACTGGTAAAGGAGTATCAAGATTACTTTGACGAGAGATATCAATCTCCCAAGGACGTAATAAAAGTTCTATATCTCCTTGATACGATGGTATATAACCTAAAGACCAATGATAGGCAGCAACATAAAATTTTGAACCATACATTTTAGCATCAAAACGATTAATATCCCCAAGAAATTCAAGTACAAAACGAGTTGCTGGTTTACGCCATACTTCATCTGGTATACCTACTTGTTCAATATTTCCTTGGCGCATCACAACTACAATATTAGCTACTTCCATAGCTTCTTCTTGATCATGAGTTACAAATACACTAGTAAATTTTAATTCTTCATGTAATTTACGTAACCATCGACGTAGTTCTTTACGCACTTGTTCATCAAGAGCACCAAATGGTTCATCAAGTAATAAAATTTGTGGCTCTATTGCTAATGCCCGTGCTAAAGCTACTCGTTGTTTTTGCCCACCAGAAAGCTGCGATGGAAAACGTTGTGATAAATGGGAAAGGTGTACCATTTCTATTAAATTCATTACAAGTTCTTTGATTTTAGTTTTAGATGGTCTCTTACAGCGTGGTAATATCTTTAATCCAAAAGCAATGTTATCAAATACCGTCATATGTCTAAAGAGTGCATAATGTTGAAATACAAATCCTACTTGTCGATCACGTGCATGTAGGCCACTAATATCCTTGCCATTAAAATAAATGCTACCACTATTTTGATGCTCTAATCCAGCGATAATACGTAAAAGAGTAGTTTTACCAGATCCAGATGGCCCTAATAAAGCTACCATTTGTCCTGAAGAGATACTTAAGTCAATATTATTTAATACAGTAATACTACCAAATACTTTATTAATTTGTTGAATTTTAATACCCACAATAACTCTCCGGCTGGTTATTTGATTATTTCTATTTTAACCGCCACTGAATGAAACCTTTTAAAAATAAAATTATAATAGTCATTAACGTCATTAACGCTGCAGCAGTAAAAGCACCTATAATATTATAATCTTGATGTAATAATTCTACTTGAAGTGGTAAAGTATAAGTTTCACCGCGAATTGAACCAGATACTACTGAAACTGCTCCAAATTCGCCAATTGCTCGAGCATTTACTAATACAACACCATAAATCAATGCCCAACGAATATTTGGCAATGTGACATACCAAAACATTTTCCAACCAGATGCTCCTAATAATACTGCAGCTTCATCTTCATGGCATCCTTGGCTAAGCATTATCGGTACTAGTTCACGTACTATAAATGGGCATGTAATAAAAATTGTAACTAATACTATACCAGGCCACGCAAACATAATTTGAATATTATTCATATCAAGCCAATGACCAACCGGTCCATTAATACCCCAAAACAAGAGATACATTAAACCTACTACAACCGGTGATACGGCAAAGGGAATATCAAATAAAGTTAAAAGTAACTGACGTCCAGGAAAAATAAAACGTGTTACTAACCATGCTAACATAGTGCCAAAAAATAAGTTAACTGGAACAGTAATAAGTGATATTAAAACAGTTAACCAAATAGCATGTAACATGTCTCTATCTTTTAAATTATTAATAAATATAATAATGCCTTGATTTAATGATTCCCAAAAAATAAAAATTATAGGAACTACTAATAATAATATAGAAATTATAATTCCAATACTAATAAGTAACCATTGAATTATCTTAGAATGGTGATTATGAACAAAATTTAATTTCGAAATATTAACCATTGCTAGTTTCCTAAACGATATCCAAAGTTACTTTGTAATGAATTAATTATAAATAGTAATAATAAAGAAACTGCTAAAATTACTGAAGCTATAGCACTAGCTGTTATATAGTCAAATTCTTGTAATCTCATAAAAATCATGAGTGATATAACTTCAGTTTTCCATGCAATATTACCAGCAATAAATATTACAGTTCCAAATTCACCAAGACTACGAATGAAAGATAATACAGTACCCGATAGAAGAGCAGGAGCTAATTCTGGAAGTATGACCCTACGAAATATTTGCCATGAACTTGCACCTAAAGTTTGTGCAGCTTCTTCATATTCTAAACTTAATTCTTCTAATACTGGTTGTACAGTACGAACTACAAAAGGAATACTAGTAAAAAGCATAGCTACTACAATACCAAGCCAGGTATATGATACCTTAATATTAAGGGGCTTTAAGAATTGACCGTACCATCCATTTATTGAAAATAGTCCTGCTAACGTTAAACCTGATACTGCAGTAGGTAATGCAAATGGTAAATCAATTAAATAATCAAGCAATGTACGACCAGGAAAGCGATAGCGTGTTAAAATCCAAGCCATCAGCATACCGAAAAATGCATTAAAAACTGATGCTATACCTGCTGATAAAAATGTTATTTTATAGGCAGCAATTAATTGAGGACTAGTAATAATTTTCCAGTATTGTAAAAAAGTAATTTTGGATAATTGCATTATTAGTGCACTAATAGGAAGTAGTAAAATTAAGTAAATAAATAAAAGACTAGTACCTAAACTCAATCCAAAACCAGGTAAAACATTTTTTCTTATTGGGACAAACATTATAAATTATGTCCTATTGCTAGTAATTTACTTAACTCACCTCCATTAGAGAAATGAATTTTCATTACATTATCCCATCCACCAAAAGTATCATTTACATTAAAAAGTAATACTTGAGGAAAAACTTTTTTGTATTTTTCCATGATACGATTATTATTAACTCTATAATAAAAACTAGTAATAATTTTTTGAGCATCATATGTATAAAGATATTTTAAATAGGCTTTGGCAACTTCTATAGTTCCATTATGTTTGACATTTTTATCTATCCAAGTTACTGGAAATTCAGCAAGAATGTTTATTTTAGGGACAATTACTTCATATTGATCTTTGATATATTGATTATGAATATTATTGACTTCAGATTCAAAGCTGATCAGAACATCTCCTAAACCATGTTCAGCAAAAGTAGTACTAGCAGCACGACCACCAGTGTCAAATACTTCTACATTTTTAAGCAATTTTACCATAAAAGCTTCAGTTTTATTTTTATTATTACCATTAGTACGATTTATTGCACCCCAAGCAGCAAGATAAGTATAACGACCATTACCTGACGTCATTGGATTTGGGAAAATTAATTTTACATTATTACGTACTAAATCTAACCAATCGTAAATGTGTTTTGGATTACCTTTACGTACCAAAAAAGCCATAGTTGAATAAAAAGGAGAACTATTATTTGGCAGGCGATTTTGCCAATTTGAAGGAATAAGATTACCTATAGTATGTAATACTTGTACATCTGTTACTTGATCGTAAGTAACAACATCTGCATGTAGTCCTTGTAATATAGCCAACGCTTGTTTAGAAGAACCAGCATGAGACTGTCTAATAATTAACTTATTATGTGGATGAATAATATCCCATTGTTGTTTAAAATTAACATTAAGAGCACTAAATAATTCACGTGCAACGTCATATGAGCTATTAAGCAAGGATGTTGCTTGTACTGCTTGTACTATTATTAGTGAAAGTATGATACTAGCAAGAAATTTTCTTAACACAATTAGTGTCATATTGTACCTTATTAAAATATTTATTACAGCAATAATATTAGATGTTATCAGTGTATTTATAACTTTAAATAAATTACCAATAATTTTATATATCTTTTAGGGATTTTAAATTTTTTAAAAGAATAAGCCTTGAATATAGAATATAAATTCTTATTATAATGAATAGCTATATATACTAAATGTAATATTCATTAATTGTTTAATAAGTTCATTTAAAAGATAAAATACTTTATAAAGTATAAAATTATTAAAAAAGGATAAAAATAAGGATAAAAATACATAATAGATATTAATAAAATATTTTATATATTTATGATATATTTGAAGTATTTCTTGAATAGTAGAAATTTAAATTCAATATTAATATTAAATAGTTCAAATTATAGAATTGATATATAGCCTAAAAGGTTTTATTACAAGATAATATAAATCTTAATAGTAATTTAACATAATTAATAGTCTTTTACTTATTTAATTTTTTAGAATTTTATTCTTTATGAAAATAATATATTAAATTAAATTATTAGAAATATTCTAATGCTAGTAATGGATGTAGTTGTTTATTTAATGCGAGAATAGTACTTGAATAAGCTAGATTCCATTTTTCTTATTTTCTTACTTCTATGATACTAAAACATTGGTATCAAATAGTTTTTAATTTATGTCAACTATTTAGAAATAAAATATATTCTCGATATAACAATGGTGTAATAACTATTTTTATTTAAATGATTATAATGAATAGCGTGGAATAGGTGGATTATTTTGCGATGATATGAATAGTCTAGATTTTTATTATTATTTTTATTTTACAAAAGAAATTAGTAAAGGTTTTCCTCAAGCATATTTCCTCATAGTACAAAAATATAAATTACTAACATGAGGTAATCGTGAACGTCAATTTCAATTATGTAGAAATTTATTATACGACCAAAGTAGACTATTTAGTCTACAAACTGATGTACGAAATACATCTATTCTTATGTCAATACTAGCTTTAGTACTTTAGAAAAATGATTGTCAACCTGAACTCAGAACAACTGAAGTAATTTTATACGATATTTTTTATCGGTAAAAGAATTGTTAAAATAAATAATTATTATTTAATAATAAATTTTTTTTATACTGACGACAGGTTAGTCGTCAGTATAAATTTATTATAAATTTACAACGATATGACTTTGGGCTTCTACAACTGCTAAAGAGACCATATTAACAATACGTCTTACGGAAGAAATTCTTGTTAATATATGTACTGGTTTACTAATACCCATGAGTACCGGTCCTACAGTAACACCTTCTGAATAAGAAACTCGTAATAAATTATAGCTAATTCTTGCTGCTTCAACATTAGGCATAATGAGTAAGTTAGCACTACCTTTGAGAGGACTATCAGGCATTAATTCACGACGTATACTTTCTACTAATGCTGCATCACCATGCATCTCACCATCAATTTCTAGTTCAGGCATACGATTCTTAATTATTTCTAATACTGTACGCATTTTACATGCTCCAATAGCATTTGATGTACCGAAACTAGAATGAGATAAAAGAGCTACACGTGGTTCTATTCCAAAACGACGTACTGTTTCGGCTGCTAATAATGTAATATCTACTAATTGTTCGGAACTTGGATCTTCATTTACATATGTATCAGCGATAAAAGTATTACCACTAGGTAATAAAAGTGCATTCATTGCACCAGCTACCTTTACATCATCTCTAAATCCAAAAACTTTTTCTACTATATCATAATGTTCTCGATAGTCTCCGATAGTGCCACAGATCATTGCATCTGCTTCACCACGATGAACCATAAGAGCACCAATTAATGTTGGATTTCCAATTACTGCACGTTGTGCTGTTTCTGGTGTTACACCACGTCTTTTCATTATTTGATAATATTCATTCCAATATTCTTTAAAACGTGGATCTGATTCATTATTAACAATTTCAAAATCTTTACCAGGTTCTATTTTTAATCCTTGTTTTTTTAAACGCATAATAATTACATTAGGACGTCCAATTAAAATAGGTTTAGCTAATTTTAACGATACTAATTCCTGAGTAGCATGTAATACACGAACTTCTTCTCCTTCTGCTAATACTACGTACTTTGGATCTTTACGGGCCTGGGAGAAAATAGGCTTCATAAATAAATTTGTTTTATAAACAAATTCAGTAAGCTTTTCGCGATATATATCAAAATCATCAATAGGTTTAGTAGCTACACCAGAATCCATCGCTGCTTTTGCTACAGCAGGTGCGATCTGTACTATTAAACGAGGATCAAACGGTTTAGGAATTAAATATTCAATACCAAAATCTAAATTTTGATCTTCATAAGCAGATGCGACAATATCGCTATGTTCTGCTTGTGCTAATGCAGCAATAGCATGTACTGTTGCTAACTTCATTTCTTCATTAATCGCTGTTGCTCCTACATCTAGTGCACCTCGAAAAATAAAAGGGAAACAAAGTACATTATTTACCTGATTAGCAAAATCAGAACGACCAGTACAGATAATAGCATCTGGACGTACTTGTTTAGCTAATGGAGGCATAATTTCAGGTTCTGGATTAGCTAAAGCTAAGATCAATGGATCTCGAGCCATTTTTTTTACCATCTCTGGAGTTAATACTTTAGGTCCTGAGCAACCAAGAAAAATATCAGCATCTTTAATTACGTCATCTATAGTTCGAGAACCATTATCTTTTATTGCATAATTTTTCTTTGTAACTGTTAAATTTGGTTCTCGTCCAAGATAGATAACTCCTTTAGAATCACATACTATAATATTATTTTTATTCATTCCTAATGCAACTAGTAAATTAAGACAAGCAATGGCAGAAGCACCTGCTCCAGAAACGACTAGTCGTACATTAGAAATTTTTTTATTTACGATTAATAAAGCATTGAGTACAGCAGCAGTACAAATAATAGCAGTACCGTGTTGATCATCATGAAATACTGGTATATTCATACGTTCTCTTAAAGATTTCTCAATATAAAAGCATTCTGGTGCTTTAATATCTTCTAGATTAATACCACCAAAAGTAGGTTCTAAGGAAGTTATTATTTCAATAAGTTTATCAGGATTATTTTCGTTTATTTCAATATCAAAAACATCAATGCCTGCAAATTTTTTAAATAATACTCCTTTTCCTTCCATTACAGGTTTACTAGCTAGTGCTCCTATATTGCCAAGACCCAGTACAGCAGTGCCATTAGATATTACCGCTACTAAGTTTCCACGAGCAGTATATTTATGTGCGTCTAAAACATTTTTTTTAATTGCTAAACATGGTACGGCAACTCCTGGTGAATATGCTAATGCTAAATCACGCTGTGTTGCTAGTGGTTTAGTAGGTGATACTTGAATTTTGCCAGGTGAAGGATATTGATGAAAATCAAGAGCACTTTGTTTTAATTCATTATCCATTGATAATCCTTTTGCACAGTTTAAAAAAGATTTATTATAAGTATTAACAGCGCAAAAGATGGTATACAAATTTAAAAATTTTTATAAATCACAGATTGTAATAAATTACATATTATTTTAACAATAGATGTGATTCTTATAATCTTTTAATTATTTAAATCATGTAATGGATACTATGTTTTTAAAATTAAATGTTCACTTAAAAGTAAGTATAACAATTGTCAAATTATTTTAAATTAACCTAATAAAGATTTTATCTTTATAAATATTATTTATTACTAAGTAATGGAGTTGAGAAATGAACCAACTAGACGCATTAAGACAGTTCTCTACAGTAGTAGCAGATAGTGGAGATATTGAATCTATTCGACATTATCATCCTGAAGACGCAACTACTAATCCTTCATTAATTCTTAAAGCTGCTAATTTTCATGCTTATAAATACTTAATTAATGACGCTATACAATATGCTAAAAGACAAGGTGGAAATAAAGAGACACAAACTATTAATGCAAGTGATAAAGTAGCTGTTAACATAGGTATGGAGATACTTAAAAATATACCGGGGCGTGTATCAACTGAAATAGATGCTCGATTATCTTTTGATCGTAACATGTGTATTATTAAAGCAGAGAAATTAATAAGTATGTATGAAGAGTATGGTATTAATCGTTCTCGTATTTTGATTAAATTAGCTTCAACTTGGGAAGGGATTAAAGCTGCTGAAGAATTACAAAAAAAAGAAATTCAATGTAATCTTACTTTACTATTTTCTTTTGCACAAGCACGCGCTTGCGCTGAAGCTAATGTATATCTAATTTCCCCATTTGTAGGACGTATTTATGATTGGTATAACATGCGTCAACCTTTAGAACCATATGATGTTGATAAAGATTGGGGTGTAAAATCAATACATCGCATTTATAATTACTATAAAAAATATCGTTATAATACAATTATAATGGGTGCAAGTTTTCGTAAAATAGAGCAAATCTTAGCTTTAGCAGGATGTGATAAACTTACTATATCACCTAAATTATTACAAGAATTAGCCAATAATCACATACCTGTAATACGCAAGCTAATGCCATCTATTGAATGTTTCCATAGACCTTTATCACCACTGTCTCAAGCAGAATTTTATTGGGAGCATAATCAAGATTCTATGGCTGTAGAAAAATTATCTGATGGTATTAGGCAATTTGCAATAGATCAGAAAAAATTAGAAGATATGTTAGCAAATTATCTGTTTAATTAATTATAAAAATACCTTCCTTCCTAGAAGGAATGTTATTCTCAATTAATATCAAAATAAAGATATATAGTATAATACTAAAAACAGTATAAAATAAACCATTTACCAATTAAGACTAATCGCTTAATGATTAAATATGTAAAATACATATATTAATTATAAAAATAATATTTTTTTGAATTATTAAATGTAATGAAAATTTCATAGAAGAATAGTTTCTAGGAGTTTAAATAAATTAAATATTAAAAAATAATAAGCTTAAAATAATTACATTAAACCTCTATATTATTTTGAAATAATATTCAATTTAAATGTACACAAATATACTATAGTTAGTATAACTTTTCTCTTAAATTATACTAATACATATATAAAACTAATGTTATAAAATAAGTAATTAACATTATCAATATGTAAATTGCTTATACCTTTAAATATATGATGAAAAATTATTATTATTATTATTATTATTTATTAAGTGTTTTAAATATATAAATAATATTTTCTTTAATAATAGAATTATTGCATTAAATAAAAGATGTATGCTTTTATTAGCATCATCTTTTATAATATCTTTAGTTTTTTAAAAGGCATTGTTTAAGCTTCTTCTAATCCATTATTAGCTTCAAGGATTACCAATAATTATGGTAAAAATAGATGAGCGTGGTCAGACTCATCTTAACGATCCATTAAGTAAGTATACACCTTTTAGTATGCACGTACCTACTTTTAACGGTCGACCGATTAGTTTAATTCACTTATCTAAACATACTAGTAGTCTTCCAAGAGAACAGCCAAGAGGTAAAATACATCGTCAGGTTTTTGTTTTGTCAACTAAATTAGTTTGTTGGAAATAGTTATAAAAAGCCGAATTAAAAAATATATTTGGATTATATGCAAATTATTCTAATTTAGGTTATTACTTACTAATTGATACAGTATCTAAGGCAGCTAATTTATGACATCCAGAATTTCTAAAACAACTAGTTACCCGTCCATTAAAAATGAGAAACACTACTTTTATACCTTCAATAGAACAATGTCGACGCTTGATGATTCCAGCGCTAGAAGCTAGTCTATGCAGTAATACTATAGCTGCTACAGGTAGCAGTGGGATATATTCTACACCTGAATACATGAGCCGAACTTATAAAAAAATAAAAATTATTATAACTAAAATATTTATCAAATAAATCAATATTTTATAAATTAATATCTTAATGTAATATATAATATGATGATTATTTATAATTACACTTATTATTTTTCATTATGATGTTTTGTATAAAAATATAAGTATATCAGAAAATATTACTAATAATAGTATATTTTTTAATAGTTGGATTTAGTATAAAAAAATATAGAAAGATGGATGTTATTATTTAATTTAAGTATTTCATCTATTTTAATAGATACTATAAACTTCTAATACTGTAGAACAATATTAGAATAATATTAAAATACTAAAATAATTATTTGCCATAATAACTATTTGCCATATTAAGTAATTTTTTAGGGGCAATTATAATATGTTATGTCCTGTTATTGAATTAGCTCAGCAACTTATCCGTCGTCCATCTCTTAGCCCTAATGATGCTGGATGTCAAGATTTATTAATTGCACGTTTAAAAAATATTGGATTTTCTATTGAACGAATAAATATTAAAGACACTCAAAATTTTTGGGCTACTCGTGGTAAAGGTAAAACACTAGTATTTGCAGGCCATACTGATGTTGTATCGCCTGGTAATACTAATCTCTGGACTACTCCTCCTTTCGAGCCAACTATTAGAAATGAAATATTGTTTGGCCGTGGTGCTGCTGATATGAAAGGTTCATTAGCAGCAATGATAGTTGCAGTTGAGCAATTTGTGATACAACACCCCAATCATAAAGAAAGATTAGCATTTTTAATTACCTCTGATGAAGAAAGTAATGCTTTAAATGGTACATCAAAAGTAGTTGAATATCTTATTGAACGTAATGAACAGGTAGCATATTGTTTAATAGGTGAACCTTCTAGTATTAAATTTGTAGGTGATGCAATAAAAAATGGTAGACGCGGCTCAATAACAGCTAATTTAACCGTATATGGTGTACAGGGTCATGCAGCTTATCCAGATTTAGCTGATAATCCAGTACACAGAGCAATCCCTGTGTTAAACGAATTAATAGAAACAAAGTGGGATCTAGGAAATAATTTTTTTCCACCAACAAGTATGCAAATAGCTAATATACAAGCTGGTGTTGGTAATAATAATGTTATTCCGGGTGAACTTTTTTTACAATTCAACTTTCGTTTTAATACTGAATTGACAGATCAAATGATCAAGGAGCATGTAACTAAATTACTTAATCGCCACCAATTATGTTATTCAATTACATGGAATATTTCAGGTCAACCATTTCTAACATCTAACGGTGAATTGATGGATGCCGTAATTAATTCCATTATGTATTATAATAAAATTAAACCTAAAATATTAACTAATGGAGGTACTTCTGATGGACGGTTTATCATAAAAATAGCTGAACAAGTAATAGAACTTGGCCCTGTAAATTATACTATCCATAAAATTGATGAATGTGTAAAAATAACTGAATTACAGAAATTGAGTCACATGTATAAAAGAATAATGGAACAGTTAATTACTTGATAACAAGTGAAAAAAGCGAGGTAAAATATATGGAATTATTAAAAGACTATTGGTGGATCTTTATCCTAGCATTAATTATAGGTGTTTTAATAAATACATATGAAGATCTAAAGAAGATCGACTATAAAAAGTATATAACTAACAAAAATGATTTAAACAGACGCGATACTTTTAATAAAAATAAAATAAATGATCAACATCATACTACTAATAGAAAAAATGATTAAATGATTATTTATAAAATATAAATATATTTAAATTTTGAGCGTTCAATGAACTTACATTGCACGCTTTCATTATTAGTACATTAATACTAAATTAGTATTAATAATTAATTATCTAATTGATAAATTACTAGTTTAAAATTTAAAATTATAAAGATTTTATCTATGATATATAAGAAAACATAAGAATTCAAATTAGATTTAAAATCTAAATATTAAAATAATACTAATTTAGTTTAATGGTAATTTTTCTAAAAAAATAAATTAGTCGTATATTTCTATATTTATTATTTTGTAATTAGATTATTAAAAATTAATTTTTTATATCTTTAAATTAAATTTAATATTTATTAATAAATATTAACTCCTAAACGATATGCTACAGCTTCATAAGCTTCAATTAAACCGCCTAAATTTTGACGAAAACGATCTTTATCCATTTTATTCATAGTAGTTTTATCCCATAAACGCATAACGTCTAATGACACTTCATCTCCTAATATTACTTCTCCTTTAAACAGACCGAATTCTAATTTAAAATCGACTAGAATAAGATCAACACTATTAAAAATATTAACTAATATATTATTTATATTATAAGTTAACTCACGTATTTTCTCTAAATCTTTAGTACTTACCCAATTAAAAGTATTACAGTAAGATTCATTGATCATTGGATCATGTTTTGCATCATTTTTAAGAAAAAGTTCAAATAATGGAGGATTTAAAATTACTCCCTCTTCCATGCCTAATCTTTTTGACAATGATCCAGCTATACGATTACGTAATATACATTCTACTGGAAACATTTTTAATTTTTTCACTAAAACTTCATTATCTGATAATAATTTTTCGATTTGTGTAGGAATAAATGCTTCCTCTAGTTTCATCATAAAAAAACTATTTAATTTATTATTTATTATTCCCTTACGATCAAATTGTTCGATTCGTATACCATTTCCTGATGATGTATCATTACGAAATTCAAGTATCAATAGTTCTGGGTTATCCGTGCTATATAGAGTTTTTGCCTTACCTCTATATAACTCATTTCTTTTTTGCATCTTTTTAATCCAAACATAAAATAAATTATATTAATTAATATTTTCTGATACCTAATAAACAATGTTTAAATAAAATGATATTTATTTTATTAGTATATTCTTAGCACAGTTAATGTTTTGGCGGACGGATATCAAGTTTTTTCCCTAAAGGACCATTAATTATTTTATTTGGTATATCATACTCTTCATTTTTTAAAGGTAAAGTTATACCTTTAGGAATCTTTAAAGTATATGGTGTAAAAGTTTGTAAGTAAGATTCATTAGTACTAAATTTACGACTATAATTTTGTTCATTAAAGCACGATGACAACAAAATTAAAGTGCAGAAAACTAACGTTACACGTTTAAATAAATACATTATTGTTACCTTAATTTATATTAGACCTGCTTTAATCATTGCCTGAGTAATTTTTATTTGGCCAGAATTAGTAAGAGGAGTCATTGGCAAACGTAACGTATCTTGGGCTATTAATCCTAATTGTTTTGCAGCCCATTTAACAGGTATAGGATTAGGTTCACAAAAAAGCATTTGATGTAAAGGCATAAGACGTTGGTTTAAACAACGTGCTTCAGGTAAATTACCTTGCTGTGCTAATGCACATAATTGTGCCATATCATGTGCAGCAATATTAGCTGTAACTGAAATGACACCTTTACTACCTAATCGCATAGAATCTAGTGCATTAGCATCATCACCACTTAACAATATAAAATTATTATCAACTAATTCTTGAATTTGACTAAATCGCGATAAATTACCACTTGCTTCTTTAATTCCAATAATATTTTTTATTTCGGCTAATCGAGCTATAGTTTCAGGGAGCATATCACAACCAGTTCGTAACGGTACATTATATAGTATCTGAGGTAAATCAGTATTATTTGCAATAGCTCTAAAGTGTTGATATAAACCATCTTGTGTTGGACGGTTATAATATGGAGTAACAGTAAGACAAGCAGCTATGCCCGTATTATTAAAACTTTTTGTTAAAGATATACCTTCAGCAGTAGAATTTGCACCAGTTCCTGCAATAATAGGAATACGACCATTAGATAAATCTAATGTCATCATAACTACACTAATATGTTCGTCATGACTAAGTGTAGCTGATTCACCAGTAGTACCAACAGAAACAATAGCTGTAGTACCATTAGCTATATGATAATTAATTAATTTTTTTAAACTTATACGACAAATTTTACCTTTATCGTCCATTGGAGTAATAAGTGCAACAATACTTCCATTAAACATTGAAAATCCCCCGAAAAACATAAATATTTCATATTATTTTGTATATTTAAATAAAAAACTAAGACTATAATCATAATAATGAATTATATCTTCATATTTTTTTATAAGCATATTTAACATATATACTGCCATATCGGGTTATTTATAGTAAGATAATCATCTTAATAATATTATTAGGTATAATTTAATAATATCTGAACTCAAATGAAATTATATATTTTATTTTTAATTAAAAATATTCAGTTATAAATATTTGATTAAGTATATTATTATATATATATATACAATACTAAATAAAAACAATATATTGATTTCTATTAATATTACTTAATAATGATTATTTATTAATTATTAAATGTACTATCTACTTATTAAATAAACTTTACATTATACCTTAAAGTAAAATACACCGGAATTATTTTTTATAAGCCAAAAGTAATTAAAAATTATTATATTTTAGTAGTATAACTTAATAAGTCTTAGAGTTATGCTCTTAGTTTAAGCAATTAAAAAATTAAAAAATTAAAAAATAATTCTTATATTAAATTGAATCTAGTAATTTTTATCATGATGATATATCACCTACATAATTGTTCTAAAATTATTCTAAAAATGGAGAAATATAATGAAAGCCTTAAAAGTTGGTGATACAGCACCAAAATTTATTTTGCCTGATCAAGATGGAGAAAAAGTAAAATTAATTGATTTCAAAGGACAACGTGTATTAATTTATTTCTATCCTAAAGCAATGACACCAGGTTGTACCATCCAAGCCTGTGGTCTACGTGATAATATGGAAGAAATTAAAAAAGCTGGTGTAGAAGTAATTGGTATAAGTACTGATAATAAAGAAAAACTTTTACTTTTTGCTGAGAAAGAAGTATTAAATTTTACATTATTATCAGATGTAGATCACAAAGTATGTGAACAATTTGGAGTATGGGGTGAAAAAACTTTTATGGGTAAAACTTATAATGGTATTCACCGTGTTTCTTTTTTAATTGATAATGATGGTAAAGTAGAAAAAGTATTTGATAAGTTTAAAACTTCCAATCATCATAGTATAATTTTAGAATACTTAAAAAATCATGATTGTTTTGGTTAATATTAAATATATTTTAATCTGAGTAGGATATTTAAAAAATAGTATTTAAATACGACCTATAAAATTTTAAAAATTATGTAAAATTAGTTTTTAAAAAGTTTACAAAAAAATAATTTAAAGTAGATATTAGTGCTACTTTTTTAATAAAAGTAAATACTGAGTAAATACATGGATTATATTTAATAGGTCGTTAATATCCTAAATAAAAGAAAAATGTACAAGATATTATAAGAATTTTAGAATCTTTATATATGTAATCATATTGACTAATCTTTATAAGATTATATCTATATAATAACGATTTAAAGTTTCAATACTTCTTTAACAAATGGAATAGTTAATTTACGTTGTGCGCTAATTGAGGCATTATCAAGACGATTAAGTGTATTAAATAATGTACGTATTTGACGATCAAGACGTTTCAATAAAAAACGTCCGACATCTTCTGATAATTCAAATCCACGTAATTCAGCGCGCAACTTCATTGCCTGTAACTTATCTTCATCAGATAATGGATGCAAGCGATAGATTTGTCCCCAATAAAGACGTGATGTCAAATCTGGTAAATCTAAATTAAGCTGATGCGGAGGACGATCACTAGTAATCATTAGTAAACAATTTTTTCCAATTTCTAAAATACGATTATATAGATTAAAAATTGCCATTTCCCATTCAGTTTCACCAATAATACATTCTATATTATCAATACATACTAAAGCTAGGTATTCCATCCCTACTAAAACTTCAGGTACAAACCAAGTACGTTTATCTAATGGCACATAACCAACAGCTTCACCTTGTGATGACATTTCAGCACAAGCAGCATGCAATAAATGGCTACGACCTCCACCTTCGCGTGACCATACATAAAAATAGTTAGCATCACTATGTCTATGTAATAGTGCTCTTTGTACTGCTGAAAGAAGAGACAAATTTTTTCCTGGCCAGAAACTAGCAAAAGTCTCGTCATCAGATAAATAGAGTGGAAGAACGAGTTGTAAAGGTATGTTCAGAAAGACCTCTGAAGATGCATTAGCCGAAAATTATAAGAATATATATTAATTATTAAAAATAGATATCGATACAAATTATACTGCAGTTTGCTTAGTTTGCTTTTATAATAACTATGTACCTTTAATAGAATAGAATCACGTAATAAATAAGATAGCATTATTAGTAATAATCTAATACTAAAAAAGTTTATAATAATATGGTATTTTAGTGATTTATCACTCATCAATTAATTCCTGAATTGCCATAACTCATTAAGGTAAAAGTAATTAGTTATTCCGTTATAATTAATGATTTATTTAAAAAATAATAAATACTCTCCTTAAATACTGCATTTTTTTAAGGAAAAATGTAATTTTCAAAAATATTTCTTAAAGTATTTAAATAATTAATTAATAATATTTTTTATAATAGATTATAGTCAATAATGTAAATAAAACCTAATAAAGAAAGTATTTTTATGTTCTTGATTGAACTTTATGAATTATCTTATAAGTGAAATAATATAAACATTATTATGTTAACTATTTTTATCAATTGATTTATATTAAAGAAATAAAATATATATATGTGTATCTAATAAATAAACTTATGTGTATCTAATAAATAAACTTTAGTTATTTTAATTTTTTAAAAAATATTTGGTATAATTATTATTGATTGTAAATCATAACTTTTAAAAATTAATAAGTCTAGATTTTTAGCTTAATTTAATTTAATATAAATATATGTAGTACATATATTTATATTAAATTATTTATTATTGAATAATATAAATAAAATTTCTTTGATAAATAAAGATCTTCAATTAATAATTATTTTTTATTTATTTTTATATATAAAAAAGATAGATGTCTTAATAAAAATATGGATTCTTCTTTTTAAGAAGATGTATTGCACATATTAATATATTTACGATACATCTTCTATTGTGTACATATAATATACTGACTCAATTTTTAAAAAAATAAATATATTTACAAGAATTAAATTCAATTAATAATCGAATTTAATTTCAAAACTCTATTGGAGATTTTTAATGCTCAATAAAGTAGGTCTCACATATGCTGATTCTGGTGTTAATATTAATACTAGTAATAATTTAATTAGTATTATCAAAAATGCAGCATATAAAACTCGACGTCCAGAAATAATAGGAGAATTAGGTGGTTTCAATACTCTTTGTTCAATACCACAAAAATATCGAGAGCCTATATTAGTTTCAGGAACTGATGGTGTTGGCACTAAACTTCGTTTAGCAATTGATCTAAAACACCATCATAGCATTGGTATCGATCTTGTTGCAATGTGTGTTAATGATTTAGTAGTTGTAGGTGCTGAACCAATTATTTTTCTAGATTATTATGCGACTGGCAAATTAGAACTTGATATTGCATCAGTAGTTATTACTAGTATTGCTAAAGGATGCTTGGCATCAGGTTGTACATTAGCAGGAGGAGAAACTGCTGAGATGCCTACTATGTATCAAGATAAAGATTATGATATAGTTGGTTTCTGCATAGGTATAGTAGAAAAATCAAAAATTATTAATATTTCTAAAGTACAGGATGGAGATGTATTAATTGCATTAGCTTCTAACGGCTTGCACTCAAATGGATATTCTCTAGTACGCAAGGTCTTAAAAGTAAGTAACACAGATCCTAAAACCAAACAATTAGATAGTAAATTACTAGTAGATTATCTTTTGGCTCCTACTCGTATCTACGTAAAAAATATATTAAATTTAATGAAAAATATTAATCTTCATGCCATCGCTCATATTACAGGAGGAGGATTTTGGGAAAATATTCCTCGTATATTACCAAATAATACCCAAGCAATAATTGAAGAAAGTAGTTGGCAATGGCCACCTATTTTTAAATGGTTACAGAAATCAGGAAATATAGATCGCTATGAAATGTATCGTACTTTTAATTGCGGTGTAGGAATGATTATTATCTTAAATTCAACAGATGCAGATAAAGCAGTTCAATTAATGAATGATTATGGTGAACGAGCGTGGAAAATTGGAGTAATAAAAAAATCTAGTGCAAAAGAGCGTGTGATTATTAAGCCATGAAAAAATTAGTTGTATTAATTTCAGGCAATGGAAGTAACCTTCAATCAATTATTGATGCTTGTGCAAACAAATATATTAATGCTAACGTAGTAGCTGTTTTCAGCGATAAACCTAAAGCATATGGGTTAATTCGTGCTCAAAATGCTAATATACCTATTCATGTTTTAAGTGATAAAAATTTTGTTAACCGCGAAATATTTGATTCTCATTTAATTCAAAAAATTGAATTATATACTCCAGATTTAATAATTCTAGCTGGTTATATGAAAATTTTAAGTGATTTTTTCATTATAAAATATCACAAGAAAATAATAAATATCCATCCTTCATTATTACCAAAATATCCAGGACTTTATACTCATCGTCAAGTTTTGAAAAATAGAGATAAAGAACATGGTACAACAGTACATTTTGTTAATAATAAATTAGATGGTGGTCCAATTATTTTACAGTCTACTATTCCGGTATTTATCGAAGATACCGAAAAAGAAATTATAAAACGAGTAAAGTACCAGGAACATATTATTTATCCATTGGCAATAAGATGGTTTATAGAAGATCGGTTAGAAATAAGAAAAAATGTTGTAACATTAGATGGTCTTATCTTACCGAGTCAAGGATTATTATATAATAAATAATTAATTATTCCCATTCGATAGTTGCTGGTGGTTTACTAGAAATATCATAAACAACACGAGATATTCCATTAATTTCATTAATAATTCTATTTGAAACACGACATAAAAAATCATACGGCAAATTGACCCAATTTGCTGTCATGAAATCAACAGTTTCAACCGCTCTTAATGCAATAATCCAATCATATGTACGACTATCTCCCATAACACCAACAGAACGAACTGGAAGAAATATAGTAAAAGCTTGGCTTACTTTATTATATAAATTTGCTTTATGTAATTCTTCAATAAAAATAGAGTCAGCATGTCGTAGTAAATTACAGTATTCTTTCTTTACTTCACCCAATATACGTATTGCTAAACCAGGACCTGGAAATGGATGACGGTAAAGCATATCATACGGTAATCCCAATTCAAGACCAATCTTACGAACTTCATCTTTAAATAGTTCTTTTAATGGTTCAATTAATTTAAGATTAATTTTTTTTGGTAAGCCTCCTACATTATGATGTGATTTAATTATATGGGCTTTTCCACCAGTCGTAGATTTTGCAGATTCAATAATATCTGGGTAGATAGTACCTTGAGCTAACCATTTTACATTAATTATTTTACTAGCTTCTTTTTCAAAGACTTCAATAAACACTCTACCAATAATTTTACGTTTAATTTCTGGATCTTGTTCTCCAATTAAAGCTTTAAAGAAATAATCTTCTGCTGAAACATATAAAATATTTAAACCGAAGTAATCGCCGAACATTTCTTTAACATGTTGTGCTTCATGGGATCGAAGTAACCCATTATCTACAAAAATACAAATAAGTTGTTTACCAATAGCATAATGTAATAATATTGCAGTTACAGATGAATCTATACCACCTGAAAGGCCAAGTATAACTTTATCATTACCTATTTTTTCACGAACATCTTTAATTATTTCTGTAATAATTTTTGATGGAATCCACAAAGGTTTACAATTACAAATATCATAAACAAAACGTTTTAATATATGTAAACCTTGAACAGTATGTGTTACTTCTGGATGAAATTGTACACCATAAAAGTGTTTTTTTTCATTAGCAATGATAGCAAATAAACAAGTTTCTGTACTCGCAATAGTAATAAAGTTTACTGGAATCGAAGTAACTTTATCACCATGACTCATCCAAACATTTAATATATGATTACCGTTTTTATTAATATCATCTTTTATATTATGTACTAATATACTTGGAGCTTTTAATTCCACTTGAGTGTAACCAAACTCACGTTTATTTGCTTTTTTAACAGTACCACCTAATTGCATTACCATAGTATGCATACCGTAACATATCCCTAATACAGGTATATTTAGTTCAAATATATATTTTGGTACACGTGAACTATTTAATTCAGTAGTACTTTCAGGACCACCAGAAAGAATAATACCGTTTGGATGAAATTGACTTATTTTCTCTTGACTAACATCATATGACCAAAGTTCACAGTATACTCCTAATTTACGTATACAACGTACAAGCAAATGTGTGTATTGAGAACCAAAATCTAAAATTAAGATACTATATTTATAATTTTTTTTATTTTTCATGAATAATATTTCCATGAAACATATTAATGTTAAAATAATTTAAGATAATAATAAATTTTTAATTATATTAGGACATTATAACTCCCATATGGTAGTTTGGTGACTCTTTAGTTATAGTTACGTCATGTACATGACTTTCATTTATACCAGCAGTACTAATACGAACAAACTCTGCTTTTGTACGCAGCTCATCAATAGTAGCACATCCAGTAAGTCCCATACAGGAACGTAAACCACCCATTTGCTGATGCACTATCTCTTTCAAGCGTCCTTTATATGCTACACGACCTTCAATTCCTTCTGGTACTAATTTATCAGCAGCATTATCACTTTGAAAATAGCGATCTGATGAACCTTTTGACATCGCACCCAATGAACCCATACCACGATAAGATTTAAAGGCACGTCCTTTATATAGTTCTATTTGTCCTGGAGCTTCTTCAGTACCTGCTAATATAGCACCTACCATTACCGCAGCAGCACCAGCTGCTATTGCTTTTGCAATATCACCAGATAAGCGTATACCACCATCAGCAATAACTGGAATACCAGTACTTTCTAGCGCTGCCACGGCATCAGATACTGCAGTAATTTGTGGAATACCTACTCCGGTAACTATACGGGTAGTACAAATAGATCCTGGACCAATACCTACCTTGACTGCACTAACACCAGCTTCTGCAAGTGCAAGTGCACCTTTACCAGTAGCTACATTACCACCAATAATATCTAAATGAGGATATTTAGCACGAGTTTGACGTATACGTCGTAAAACTCCTTCTGAATGACCGTGAGAAGAATCAATAAGTAATACATCAATACCTGCAGTAACTAAGGCATCAATACGTTCTTCGTTACCTATGCCTACACCTACTGCTGCTCCAACTCGTAAACGACCATGTTCATCTTTACATGCATTTGGTTTGCGTTCTGCTTTCTGAAAATCTTTAACAGTTATCATTCCTAATAAATGGAATCTATCGTCGACTACTAATGCTTTTTCAATACGTTTTTCATGCATTTTTTGCAATACAACACTACGTATTTCATCTTCTTTTACTGTTACTAAATATTCTTTTGGTGTCATTACTGCTGTTACTGGTTGCGTTAGATCAGTTACAAACCTTACATCACGGCTGGTAATAATACCTATTAATTCTTTTTTAATATTTACTACTGGGTAACCAGCAAAACCATTACGCTTTGTTAATTCTTTTACTTCTATTAAACTTGTAGTAGGTAGAACTGTCTGTGGATTCGTTACTACACCGCTTTCATATTTTTTTACTTTACGAACTTCATCTGCTTGACGTTTAATTGACATGTTTTTATGTATGCAACCTAAACCACCTTCTTGAGCTAATGCGATAGCTAGACTGGCTTCTGTAACAGTATCCATAGCAGCCGAAATAATAGGAATATTTAAACGAATATTTTTTGTTAGCTGAGTACTTAGCTCGGCTGTATTAGGTAAAACGGTAGAATAAGCAGGAACAAGTAAAACATCATCAAAAGCGAGAGCTTCTTTAGCAATTCTTAGCATAGCAATATCTCAACTTAAAGTAAAAATAGAAATATATAAAATATTGCTATAACAATATACAATTCTAAATAAATTATCTCTAGCCTTTTTTAGGAAAAGAATGAACTTTATAAAGTATAATAATATTTAATTTAAAATAGAATATTTTATAGATTTTGATTCAAGATAATTTTATTTAGTTATTTTTAATTAAATAGTAATAAAATTATACTATTTATACTACTAAATATATATAATTATTGGGATAATAATCCTTACATAAGAATATAAATTCTTCTAATTAATTATTAATTAATGTTTGTTGTTTTTCACATATTTTATTAAACGTTTACGTTTACGTTGTTGATTTGGAGTCAATATATTACGCTTAGCTGCATAAGGGTTAATGCTTTCTTTAAAAGAAATTCGAATAGGTGTACCGATTATATTTAAGGCATCACGAAAATAATTTATTAAATAACGCTTATAAGAATTGGATAAATCTTGCAATTGGTTACCATGAATAACGATAGTAGGTGGATTATATCCGCCTGAATGTGCATATTTTAGTTTTACTCGCCTTCGATTATGCACTAATGGCGGTTGATGATGATTTACAGCCATATTCATTATTCTGGTTAATAAAGCAGTACTGATATGCTTGGTAGCATCATCATATGCTTTATTAATCAATTTAAATAATTTATCAATACCAAGGCCATGTAAAGCAGAAATAAAATGAATATTAGCAAAATTAATAAAGCTAAAACGTAAGTTAATTGTTTTTTTTATTTGTATTTGGATGTTTTTAGACAAAATATCCCATTTATTGATTACAATTACTAAGGCACGACCATGATTTAATATTAAGTTAAGTAGTGATAAATCTTGATCTAAAACACCTTCATAAGCATCAATAACTAAAATTACTACGTTTGCACTTTCAATGGCTTTCAAAGTTTTCATTACTGAAAATTTTTCGACTATATTAGAAATTTTACTACGTTTTCGTACTCCAGCAGTATCAATTAATATATATTGGCGACTATAACGTTTCATAGGAATATAGACACTATCACGTGTAGTTCCTGGAATGTCATAAACGGTAACACGCTCTTCGCCAAGCATACAATTAATTAAAGTTGATTTACCTACATTAGGACGTCCAATAATAGCTAATTTTATTGGTATATTATCATTTTGACTAATTTTTATTGAATTAAAAGATTTATGATATTTTTCAGCAATTAAATTTTTCCAGTTAACATAACTTAAATCATTACTTGATATTTGTAAAGAAATCTTATCTATATACGGTAGTAAATCAGTTTCTAGTAGCTTAATTATTCCACGGTTATGTAAAGCGGTAATTGGATATATTTTCCCTAATCCAAGTGCATGATAATCTATCATTGCTGTTTCTAAATTCATGCCATCAATTTTGTTAGCTATTAGAAAAACTATTTTATTTTGCAAGCGTAAATATTTTGCAATTTCATAATCTGCAGATATTAGACCAATACGAGCATCTACCATAAATAATACTATATCAGCTTCTTTAATTGCTAATAATGATTGTTGATAACTAATATTTTTATTATTTTGTGAAGTATTATCAATACCACTAGTATCTATAAGAATAAATTTACGACCTTGTATTTTACATAGCCCATATATACGATCACGAGTTAAACCGGGAAAATCAGCTACTATTGCATCTCGAGTACGAGTTAAAGTATTAAATAAGGTAGATTTACCTACATTAGAATGTCCAACTATAACTACAACTACCACAATACTTTCCTCAGTTTAAAAATCAATTATGATACTATTAGCAATAAATAAATTAAAAGATAATCAATAGAAAATATTTGAAGATGTTCATAGTGTGATGGCATATAATTTGCCATCTTTAGATTGAATTAAGATTTTATTATCTGCTACTGTTAGTTCATTTTGAAAACCATAATTGTTTAATTTCTGTTGAGCTACAAGATTTCCATTAGATATATTAATCCAATATACATAACCTTTACTATCGCCGACTACTAAATATTTTTTAAACAATACTGGACATGTAAGATCGCGATGTACAAAATTATTTTGACGCCAAATAAATTTAGTGCCATCAATATTATATGAAAAAATAATATCATCCTGATCAACTAAATAAATACGATTTGCATTGATTATAATATTTTTTATATTTCCAAGTTTACGTCTCCATAAGATGTGTCCTGAATGTAAATTCAATGCTGTTAACTTTCCATTATATGCTGCTGCATACACCATATCATTTAAAATAATAGGAGTCATATCTACATCATGAAAGTAATCAATTGATCTTATGCCGCTAAGTTGAAATATACTTTGTTGCCAAAGTATTTCTCCCTGATCTAAAAGTATGGCTAATACTCGCCCATTATCAGTGCCAACAATAGCTAAACCATCCATAGTAATTGCTGGAGTAGATTCACCGCGTAATGATAAGGATGGTATCTCTATATTAATACTCCATTTAATTTTACCGTTATTCTTATCAAGTCCTTGTAACATTCCATTAGTTGTATGCAATAATACTAAACCATTATCACTAATTACTGGTGTTGATAATACTTCACCTGCTACTTGGCTTTTCCATGCTATACTACCATCGGTCTTATTTAGTGCATAAACAAATCCTCTTTCACTACCAATATATATAAGATCTCCATTAATAGTAATACCACTAGATAATAGAGCAGAGGTATAATTTGAGTAAATATCCTCTTTTTTAAAAAGAAATACTTTCCATTTTCTTTTGCCGGTATTAGCATTGAATGCTTTTACAACACCAAATCGATCAGCTGCATATACAGTATTATTTTCCCATACAGGATGTAGGGTTGAGTAGAAATCACCAAATCCATCACCTACATTAACATCCCATATGATTTTTGGTATAAATTTTTTCTTTACCTGAGAAAATAAAGAATTTTTGGCTATCTTTGCTTCTTTTTTATTTAATAGGGAACAACCATTCAGTAGAATGATAAAAAATAGTATTGGCAAAAAATATTTACGTGATTCCATGTACGTTATTTTCCTTGATTTAATTTAGATTATTTAATTTTTTTTGTAAATAGTGTATCAAATCAGGAGAAACTTGCGATTTAATTACTTTTGTCCATATATCACGTGCACCATCTTTATCACCTTTTTTTAATAAAGCTTCACCATGTATATAGTCTATAATACTACTCCAATTATTATTTTTAATTCTTTTAAGAGTAATAAGAGCTGTATTAAGTTGATTATTCTGTATTTGAATACGAGCTAAACGTAGAGATATTATTGCCTGTAAATTAATATCTTTAGTATCTTTTAATCCATATTCTAAAATATTTATAGCACTACTTAATTGATTTATATTAATATATTGCTTAGCTAAAAATAATGATGCTAATGCACCGTAAGTATTATGATTTTTAATAACAAAATTAGTCATATCTTTCATAGTTTTCAACTTATCAGTTTGTATGTTTTTCATTAAATTTTGGTACTGAATTGAACTAACTTTATACATTTTTTCTTGATAATTAGACCAAAAATACCAAAAACCAGCTATCGATATAACTCCGATAATCAAAATAAATATAAAGGAAGTACAATTTTTAGAAAAACATCTATTTAATGAATTTAATTTTTTATTTCTAAAGTAAAGTTCCACGTAATAATCTTCCTTTTAATAATTAAATATTCCTATGCTTATTGAAGTAATATTTGCAATATTTTAGTTATTTCAGATTGAGCTAGAATCTGCTGGTTTCCTGTACGCATGTCTTTAATAATAACTTGATCTGTCTGTACTTCATGTTCACCTAATATTAATGCTATACGTGCACCACATTTATTAGCACGAGCAAATTGTTTTTTTAAATTACTACCAAAGTTAGTTATTATTTTTACTGTAGGATCAGAGTCGCGTAACTTTTCTGCTAATTGAATAGCAGCACACTGTACACTTTTCCCTGATGCGATAATGTATCCATCTATAATATTTTTTGGTTGAAAAGTTTTATTAATAGTTTTTAATAATAATACTAAACGATCTAGTCCTATAGCAAATCCTATTGCTGGTGTAGGATGTCCGCCCATTTGCTTTACTAAACCATCATAACGACCACCACCACAGATGGTACCTTGTGAACCGAGGTTATTAGTTACCCATTCAAAAACAGTATCATTATAATAATCAAGGCCACGTACTAGGCGTTCGTTTACTTTATATTTAATACCGTTATTTTTTAATAATGTACATAAATTATCAAAATGTGCATGTGATTTTTTATCCAAAAAGTTACTAAGTGGTAATGCATAGTTAAGTAGTTTTTGAATAGTAGGGTTTTTACTATCTAGTATCCGTAAAGGATTAGTATACATACGTCGTATGCAATCATCATCTAATACATCCTTATGATGTTCTAAAAAATTTATTAAAGAACGACGATAACTATTACGTACTTCTAAAGAACCAATAGAATTTACTTCTAACTTAACATACTCTGTAATACCAAGTACTTTCCAACAGCGATAGCTTAATATAATTAATTCAGCATCAATGTCTGGTCCTTGCCAACCAAAACTTTCTACACCTATTTGATAAAACTGGCGATAACGTCCTTTTTGAGGTCTTTCATAACGAAACATTGGACCTATATACCATAATCGCTGTTGTTGATTGTATAAAAATCCGTGTTCAATACCGGCACGTACACAACCAGCAGTACCTTCTGGACGTAATGTGATACTTTCACCATTATTATCTTTAAAGGTATACATTTCTTTTTCAACTATATCAGTAATGTTCCCAATTGCTTTATTAAATAATGATGTATATTCAACAATAGGTAATCTAATTTCATTATAACCATAGCTAGATAATACTTGTCTTAACTTTTCTTCAATAAATTGCCAAATTATAATATCCGAAGGTAAATAATCTTTCATACCACGGATTGCTTGAATATTTTTTACCAAATTAAAATCCCTTAATCCTAAAACTTATTCAGTTCCACATTGGAATAAGTAATTATATTAATTCAATTATCTATAAACAATTATAAATTGTATCATTTTAATTTTTTTTCTATTCTTGAATCTTTTGTATTTTAATTAAATTACTATTATTAAGTATTTTAGCCTTAGCTCTAATACGTGTTTCTAATTGAGAAATAATATCTTGATTATCAATTCGATATTTTTGACGTATACCATCTTCATAAAAGCTACTTTTCTTGTTACCTCCAGCTATTCCTAATGTTGCTACCATAGCTTCACCAAGTCCATTTACTACACAACCAATAATAGATATATTCATCGGAGTCATAATATCTTCTAAGCGTTTTTCTAATTCATTTATAGTTCCAATAACATCAAATTCTTGACGTGAACAAGTTGGACAAGCAATAAAATTAATACCTCGTGAGCGGATGCGCAGAGCTTTTAATATATCATAACCAACTTTTACTTCTTCCACTGGATCAGCAGCTAATGAAATACGCAAAGTATCACCAATTCCTTCTGTTAACAGTATACCTAAACCAATTGCTGATTTAACTGAACCTGTACGTAAACTACCAGATTCTGTTATACCTAGATGTATCGGTTGGTCAATGGCTTGTGCTAATAAACGGTAAGACTTAACAGTAAGCAATACATCAGATGCTTTAACACTTACTTTAAATTGATCAAAGTTAAGACGATTAAGATAATCTATATGACGCATAGCGGATTCAAATAATGCTTCTGGTTTTGGTTCAATATATTTTTTTTGTATATCTTTTTCTAGAGAACCAGCATTTATCCCAATCCTAATTGGAATATTATGGTCACGTGCACAATGTACTACTTGTTTAATCCGTTCATAATTTCCTATATTACCTGGATTAATACGTAAGCAATCTACACCGTATTTAGCTACTTGAAGAGCAATACGATAATCATAATGAATATCTGCTACTAGTGGTACATTAACCTGTTTTTTAATTAATTTAAAAGCTTCAGCAGCATCCATACTAGGTACCGATATACGAACAATATCTACACCAGCTTGTTCCAACGCATAAATTTGATTAACTGTAGCTTGCACATCTGTAGTTTTAGTATTAGTCATAGACTGAACTGTGATAGGTGCACCATCGCCAATTGGTACCTTACCAACATAGATTCGTGTAGATTTATGTCGGACAATAGGTGCTTTATTATACATATTTTTCTCCATAAGTACCTTCAAGTTAGACTACGTTCCATTAGTATAACAACTAACAAGTTGATCATTATGAATAAAATATTTTTAAGTTAAACATATTATTTCTAAATATAGATAATATCTTGAATTTTTCTGTTATGAATTTATTTTTAAGAAAAGAAACCAATTTATCTGATAAAGATTTATTCTTTTAAATCATTAAAAAAATAATAAAAACTATTATAAAAATAATAATAAAACAAATAAAAATAATCAAAAAATAATTATTTTTTTTATTTTTTTTAATTTTTATTTTAGAAAAATTTTTTTGTGTTGTTATTATTGGTAGTAAATCATCTTCCGATACATGGACTAAACGCGCATAAGAACGAATATAACCACGAATGAAGGTGGATGCTAAACCAATTGTAAATTTATCCTCTTCAATATCACGTACAATAGAAACTTTTAGGCATAAACGTTCAGCGACATTTTGTTGAGTTAATCCTATCTGTTCACGAGCTAACCGTAAACAGCTACCTATAGAATGATGTGTTGTAGATTGCTTTTTAGTTCCTTCAGTATTCATTAGTTATATAACATTGGTACTGTATAATTTATAAAAACTTAATACTTATATCTACCAAGTAAACATAAGTCACGTATTTAGCTATAATTTTACTAAATTTTACTATTTTTTACCTTTTTTTCTTATATTTATTATTATATTGTAATAATACTTTATTTATTGTGATGAATAAAACATAATAGTTAATTTAAATTATTAATTCACCGCATTGAGTTAATTTTTATATTTTATAAAACTTTAGTATCTAATATCATAATTATACATATTAGTATAATATAGAATATTAATATTCTACTATTTTTATTTAATAGTTGAATAATAGATTATTAATATAATTAATAAATAATATTTCTATAAATAAAAATAAAGAAAGATAAAAAATAATCCATTATTAATAATAATTAATAGTTTGCTTTAATATCTAAAAAGTTATAAATAGTATATAAATACTACTTTAATTTTTAAAGTCTAAATTGTGATATTTTTAAAATTATTTTTTTATAAATAATTAATATTCATGGCATTTACTAATATAAATATTCTCTTAAAATATATAAAAATTATAATTTAAGAAATTTATAAGTTCAATTTACTATAATAAATAGTATAACTTAGAAAAATATTCTCTAATATAAAATATTGTAATTCATAGATTAGTAGATTTCGTTATAAATATTACGTTTAGTACGACTAATTACATTTCCAACTAATTGACCACAAGCAGCATCAATATCATTTCCTCTCGGTTTACGAACTATAGAAATAAATCCATGTTTTATTAATATTTCAGAAAAACGAACAATACGGTTATTAGAACTACATTCATAAAATGATCCAGGAAATGAATTCCAGGGTATTAAGTTTATCTTACAAGGAATATTTTTTAATAAAGTAGCTAATTCGTAAGCATGATCAGTACTGTCGTTTATGTGATCTAATAGAACATATTCAATAGTAATAACTCCCTTATTAGCATTACATTTTTCTACATATTGTTTTGCTGAATAAAGAATATCTTTAATATTATATTTCTTATTAATAGGCATGAGAGAATCGCGCAACTTATCATTAGGAGCATGAAGAGAAATTGCTAAATTGATATCAATCATATTCCTCATTATATCTAATGCAGGGACTATCCCAGAAGTAGATATAGTAATACGACGCTTAGAAAATCCAAAACCAAAATCGTCTAACATAATTCTTATTGCTGATACTACGTTATTTAAATTAAATAAAGGTTCTCCCATACCCATCATGACAATATTAGTAATAGGACGACGATGACTAATATTTTTTTCAGCACTAATTCTTTTTATAGCTAACCAAATTTGACCGATAATTTCTGAAACATGTAAATTACGATTAAAACCTTGTTGAGCTGTTGAACAAAATTTACAATTTAAAACACAACCTATCTGTGAAGATAAGCATAGAGTTGCACGGTTTTTTTCCGGAATATAGACAGTTTCAACTAATTGATCTTTTACACAAACTGCCCATTTAATAGTACCATCCTTAGAGTGACTTTCTTTAACTATTTTTGGAGTACGAATTTCAGCAATTTGCATAAGTTTATTTCGTAATACTTTAGTAAGGTTAGTCATATATCTAAAATCATCACAAAAATAATGATATATCCATTTCATTATTTGATCAGCACAATAATATTTTTCGCCCATTTCAACAAAAAATTGACGCATATGTTGACGACTAAAATCTAATAAATTAACTTTTATTTTCTGAGGAATAAAAACCACAGGTAAGATACATGATGACTTAAGAATTTGTTTAGGCATAAATTTTCTTTTGATTTCTTTTATTTATTTACTTCACTGTAGATAAATAATACAATTACGTATCTCATAAAATTTTATAATTTTTTTAAAAATCAAGTTCTCAAATAAATTTCATCTTTACTAAAAAAATAAGCAATTTCTCGCTTTGCAGACTCTAAAGAATCAGAACCATGTATTATATTTTCAATTAAGCTATCTGAATAATCAGAACGTAATGTACCAATTAAAGCCATTTCAGGATTAGTAGAACCAATCAATTCTCTTTGACCCTGAATAGCATTTTCTCTTTTCAGTACAGAAATTACAATTGGACCAGAAACCATAAAATTAATTAAATCTTTATAGAAAAAACGGTTTTTATGTTCAGAATAAAATCCTTCTGCTTGTTCATTTGTTAAATGAAGCATTTTTAAAGCAATAATTTCAAAATTAGCACTTTCAAACCGTTGATATATAGTACCAATTAAATTTTTAGCAACAGCGTTTGGTTTAATAATAGAAAAAGTGTATTCAATTGCCATCAATCATCCTAAATAATTATTATTTTTGATAAATTAATATGTTTTAAAAAGTTTTTTGAGTCTTTTAAAAAATGTTAACTATTAGTAAACTATTATAAAATATATAAAATTTTATTTTAATTATATTATTTTTTTCAAAATAATATGAAAAATATAATACAAGCATGTTACTATAAATACTAAAATATTAGAAGCAAAAATATAAATAAAAAATTGAGAAAAATTTATATTTTATTTACTACATCGTTAATTAGATTAATAGCATATTGAATTTCTTCTGTAGTAGTAAATCGACCAAAAGAAAAACGTAATGAGCTTTGTGCTACTTTTTGTTCCAGACCCATAGCACGTAATACATAAGAAGCTTCTAGTCTAGAAGAAATACATGCAGAACCAGAAGAAATGGCTAGATTTTTTAATGCCATAATAAGTAATTCACTTTCTATATTAATAAAACTCACGTTTAGAATATTAGGTGCTCCATACTGGAGCGAACTATTAAAGGTAACATTGAGAGCATTAAGTCCATGCCATAATTTTTGACGTAATACTTCAAGACGCACGATTTCTTTGTTATCTTTTAATTCATGACATGCAAGACGACATGCCTCGCCCATACCAACAATTTGATGTACAGGTAATGTACCAGAACGAATTCCACGTTCTTGTCCACCACCATGCATTTGTGGTTCTATTTGTACAGGTGGTTTGCTGCGTATCCATAATACCCCAATACCCTTTGGACCATAAATTTTATGTCCTGAAAAAGAAAGAAAATCAACTGGTAACTTATCAACATCAATTGGTAATTTCCCTACACTTTGAGTAGCATCAACGTGAAATAGAATATTATGTTCATGGCATATTGTACCTAATGCTGCAATATCTTGTATGATACCAGTTTCGTTATTTACATGCATTAAAGATACTAATATAGTATCTTTACGCAAAAATGATTTAAGCAATTCAGTTGTAATAATACCTTTAATATTGGGCTTTAGAAATTTTATTTCAAAACCTTTCTGTTTAAGTGCTATACAACTATCAATAACTGTTTTATGTTCGGTTTTACTAGTAATAATATATTGTCCACGTGATTTATAAAAGTATGCTACGCCTTTAATAGCTAAATTATTAGCTTCGGTTGCACCAGAAGTAAAAACAATTTCTCTTGAGTCAGCGTTGATTAACTGAGCAACTTGATTACGAGCTAAATCAACTGCTTCTTCAGCTTGCCAACCAAAAATATGAGAATATGATGAAGGATTACCAAAAATCCCATTTAATGTAAGGCATTGTAGCATTTTATTCACAACACGGGGATCTACTGGTGTAGTAGCCGCATAATCTAAGTAAATCGGTAACTTCATTACACTAAAAATCCATGTAGAAATAGTAAATTTTACAAATCAATTTTATATTAATAAATAAAATTAAACAAAAAATTGCTAAAAGCATGAATTAATATTTTTTAAAAAAAATAGCAAAAATATTTTTTGATTATATTAAAATTTGTAATTATTAGTTTTTAACTAAAAAAGCTTAATTTTAGAAAATCATATCAGATTATTATCTATAAAAATATAATTAGTTTAGTTATGTAACTAAAAATTTTTTATTTTAATTCGCTTAATTATATAAGCAATTATTTTAAAACTTTTTTAAAGTTATATATAAAAGAATATTTATAATTCTTTTTAAGAATATTTTGATATTAATTTTTATATTATAAATTACTCATCATACACGACTTGAACTATTGATATACAATTATAAAATAAAATAACATTTTAATTAATTTAAAATATTGAATAATGCATAATAAAATCTTGATTAATTATCATTAATCATCTATTAGTAAGTAAAGTTATTTATTAATTACTAACTTTGTATTTAAAATATTGTAGTGAGATATTTAAATCTATTTTTAAATATTATATAATTAAATTAAAAATTCTATAAATTTAATTGAATCTCTATTGAAATGATATATAATTTTAGATATATTTATTTATTCTAAGCATAGTTAGATATTGATTGAACTTATTATATAAATACTATTTTCTAGCTCCTGAATATCCAATGAGATATACCGATGCATCCGATGCTGAATATTGCTTTACGTGCTGTGCGTAAGGCGGGACATTTGATTACAAAAAATTATGAAAATCCGGATATCATCGAAAATAATAAGAAAATTAAAAGTAATTTTATTACTAAAATTGATTATGTAGAGGATATACTTATTGAAATAATTCATAAATCTTATCCAGAACATACAATCATTACTAAAAAAAATGGTGACTTAGTTAATAATCAAGACATTCAATGGATAATAAATCCACTAAATGGTCGTAATAATTTTATTAAACGTTTCCCTCATTTTTCTATTTCTATTGCTATAAGAATTAAAGGACGTATCTCAATAGCAGTAATTTATGATCCAATGCGTAATGAGCTATTTACTGCAGTACGAGGACAAGGAGCGCAGCTTAATGGTTATCGTTTGCGTGGTAGTAATGCAAGGGAGCTAAAAGGTAGTATTCTAGCAATCGGTTGCCCTTTTAAGCGAAAGACTAATTCACATGATTATACTTACTTAAATTTACTAAATAAAATATATAATCAACATGCTGATTTTCGTTATACTGGGTGTAAAGCATTAGATTTAGCTTACGTAGCTGCTGGCCGTGTTGATGGTTATTTTGAATATGGCCTAAATCTATGGGATATTGCGGCCGGAGAACTATTAGTACGAGAAGCTGGTGGTATCATTACTGACTTTATTGGTGGGCATAACTATATAGATTCAGGTAATATTGTTGCTAGTAATACACGTATATTAAAAATAATATTATATAATATGAATAATGAATTCATTGATTAATTAAAACATTAATAACTGAAATAAGGCGGTTGAAAATCCAGCCGCCTTTTTTA
Source organism: Pantoea sp. Aalb (assembly GCF_009829985.1). Lineage (NCBI taxonomy): Bacteria > Pseudomonadati > Pseudomonadota > Gammaproteobacteria > Enterobacterales > Erwiniaceae > Pantoea > Pantoea sp. Aalb. Next base: position 159,684 of record NZ_SZZU01000001.1, on the reverse strand, counting down.
TTATTGAGATTGATTGTTTAAAACATAGTTATTATGTTGATTACGTCTACCTATATGTCCAAATATTGCAGAAAATATCGCTTCTATTAGTAATATAAAAAAGACAAACCAACTTGCCTTAGTAGTAGCAGCAGTTATACTATCTGTTAATTTACGAGTTTTTTGTTTATTTTCCTCGTACATGATTTGTACTGCCTTTTGATAATTCTGTTTAGTTTGTTTAATAATTTTTTCTATTTCCTGAAAATTTTTATTAGTATGTAATTTTATAATGTTTCTTAATTTATCACAATCTATAGCTGCTAAGTGATTAGAGTTACGGTTAATAACATTTTTAATCCAATCATTAATATCTTTATCAATATCTCGTACATTTTTAATATTATCTTCAATTGGATTTTGAGTAGTATTATATACTGGACCAATATTAGTATTACTTTGAAATTTTTCTGATTGTAATTCTATTATATTAGTTTGTTGCAACATATTCTGTAATGTATTTTGTAAATTATCAAGATTAAGGCTATTGTTTTGTTTTTTTCCCGGTACTAAATTATCTATTGAAGGTAAAACATTAGAGATTGTATGATGATTATCAATTGGATTTATATTAGGTTTTATAATATTAAAAGCACACGTAATTAAACCATTAGCTAAAGACATTGTCAGCCATAAAGTAATAATAGTACTAGTGCCAAACATTAACAAACCATGCAATAAACCATCATATTGCGCCATTCGACCAGCTATATAACTTCCTATTGATATTGCAAATAACATGTTAAATATAGTCCAAACCAAAGTACCTGTACCAAGATATTGAATGGTATTTTGTTCTTCTTGTGGATTAATAGTAGTAGTACCAATAGCTATACCTAAAAGTCCTAGTAAAATATGTATAGTCAGCGTAGTAATTACTCCAGCAAAAATTGCACTCCAAGAAATGCGCTTCATCAATAATACTTCTTCACCTTCGTAAACGATTTTTCCAGTAGGATTATTAATCCAAGTTTCAGACATAATCGTTCTCCTCTTAGATCAAAATATAAAACAATAAACTGCATAAGAATAAAAATACTAAACTTTTTAATTGTTACTATTTCAGCTTAGACAGAGAACGATATTTTCTCCAGAAAGATACTAAGTTAATTTATTAAAGAAAAATAAATGTAAATAATATTTATTATATATATTAAAAATAAATTACATTATTTTTATATTCTTAAAATATTTTAATTAAAGCTTAAATTTTCCTTAAATAAAAACTATAACTAAAATTAATCTATTCATCTAATATAGAAAATGTATATTAAGCTTATGATTTTATTATAATAATATATTGATAATACTCAAGACTTTTTCTTATGCAAAAAAAATATTGTAATTATCTTACTTTGAAATTGATTTTATGAATCATTTTATATATTATTATATTGTAATTATAATATAATAAATTAAAGTAATTGTTAAAAATAATTAATAAACCATAAAGACTAACTAATAATAATTTACAAACTAATGAGTCTTATATTTTAAATCAAACATATCGTTATCTTTTATAAAGATTATTTTTTATAAATAAAACTTTTAATTTTTTATTAATTATTAAAAATAAAATATTTAATATTAAATTAGTTTAGATAAACAGGCAAACAAGAGCAAATATATAACACCTTCTTTTTAATACGTTCAATGATAACATTATCATTGATGTTATCTAATATAGTAGCAATCCAATTTGCTAGCTCACGCACTTCATTTTCTTTAAAGCCACGTCTAGTAACCGCTGGTGTCCCAATACGAATACCAGAAGTAATAAGAGGACCTTTGGGATCATTGGGAATACTATTTTTATTTACAGTAATATTAGCTCGACTTAAAGCAGCATCTGCTTCTTTACCAGTTATTTTTTTGTTTATTAAATCTATTAAAAATAAGTGATTGTAAGTATTATTAGAGACAATAGTGTAACCACAATTAATTAATTCTTCTACCATAACTCTAGCATTTTTCAACACTTGGACCTGATAGGTTTTAAACTTTGGATGCATTGCTTCTTTAAAGGCAATAGCTTTACCTGCAATAACATGCATCAATGGACCACCTTGACTACCAGGAAAAACAGCGGAATTTAATCTTTTATATAGATTTGGATTTCCATTTTTTGCTAAAATTAATCCACCTCGTGGTCCAGCTAAAGTTTTATGCGTAGTTGAAGTTACAATGTGAGCATGTGGAAGTGGATTTGGATAAAGATCTGCAGCAATTAAACCGGCAACATGTGCCATATCAACAAAAAAGTATGCATTTACATTATTAGCAATTTGACGCATTGTAGCCCAATCACATATACCAGAATAAGAAGAAAACCCACCAATAATCATTTTAGGTTTATGTATTTGAGCAAGTTGAGCTAGCTCATCATAATTAATTTTACCATTTTTATCTATCCCGTAAGAAATTACTTTATATAACTTACCAGATAAATTTACTGAAGCACCATGTGTTAAATGACCTCCATGTGCTAAGTGCATACCTAAAATTGTATCTCCTGGCTTAAGAAGAGCACTATACACTGCAAAGTTGGCTTGAGAGCCAGAATGTGGTTGAACATTAGCATAATCTGCATTAAAGAGTAATTTAGCACGTTCTATTGCTAATCTTTCAATAATATCAACATATTGACATCCACCATAATATCGATTTCCTGGATATCCCTCAGCGTATTTATTTGTTAATTTTGAACCTTGTGCCTGCATAACAAGTGGACTTGTATAGTTTTCAGAAGCAATAAGCTCAATATGTGTCTCTTGACGTATTCTTTCTTGTTCTATTGCCTGCCATAATTCCGGATCATAATCGGCAAAATTTATATTGCATTCTAACATTCATATGCCTCTAATAAAATAACTATAATTCACTTAATTAAACATTAAGATAAATAATATAATAAGATTATTAAATATATATAATAAGTAATGTACTAATTTATTTATATTCAATATAAATAAAATTTAAATATCATTTAAATTTTTTAAAATTTGAATTATTTAATATTTATTAATTATAAATTGTACTTTATATACTAAACTTAAAAATAAATAAATAAATTAGAATTAACTAATTAATTCGTTAAGGAAAGCAATAGAATTAAAATTAAATATATGAAATTTTCATTTAAATCTTAATTATGCAAAATATTTACGAGCATTATAAAAAATATACATCCATGGACTATCTTCACCCCATTCTGGAGGATACCATGAGTTATTTATAGTACGAAATACACGCTCAGGATGAGGCATCATAATTGTTACACGACCATTTTCATTAGTTACAGCTGTAATACCATTTGGTGAACCATTTGGATTAGCAGGGTAATGTTCAGTAACATTACCAAAGTTATTAATAAAACGTAATGCGATTAATTTTTTATTCTCTAATTCAGATAAATGTATATTATCACGCACTTCAACTAAGCCTTCGCCATGAGATATGGCTATTGGAATATGTGATCCAGCCATGCCATCTAGTAACAAAGATGGGCTAGGTGTAACTTCTACTAAGCTAAAGCGTGCTTCAAAACGTTCAGATTTATTCTTCACAAAACGCGGCCATAGTTCACTGCCAGGAATTAATTCGCGTAAAGCTGCCATCATTTGACAACCATTACAAACACCTAAAGCTAATGTTTGTGGCCGATCGAAAAACTTTTTAAATTGATTGCACATCTTATCATTAAAAATAATAGATTTTGCCCATCCTTCTCCAGCACCTAATACATCTCCATAAGAAAAACCACCACAAGCAACTATCATTTGGAACGTTTCTAGATCATGAAGACCCATAAATAAATCATTCATATGTACATCAATAGCTGTAAATCCTGCACGATTAAAAGCAGCAGCCATTTCAATATAAGAATTCACACCTTGCTCACGTAGTACAGCAATACGAGGTTTAATACCAGTAGTAATACTTATTGTAGCAATATCTTCTAATTTAAAAGTTAAATGAACATTAAGACCTGGATCATTATTATTTTTTTTAGCTGCATGTTCTTGATCTGCACATATAGGATTATCACGTAGGCGTTGTATTTGCCAACTAGTTTCAGCCCACCAAGTACGTAATACAGTTCTACTTTCACTATATATTAGGATATCATGAGAATAAATAAGAAAGTTATCTCCTGGTAAAGCTTGACCAATTATATGAATATTTTCCCTTAATCCATACTTAGTAAATATTTCTTGTATTATGGAAAAATCTGTTTTTTTAATCTGCAGTACAGCTCCTAGTTCTTCAGTAAATAATGAAGCCAATACATCTTGTCCTAATGGAGTTATATCTACTTTAATTCCACAATGACCAGTAAAAGCCATTTCTGCTAATGTTACTAATAAACCACCATCAGAACGATCATGATAAGCTAATATTTTTTTTTCAAAAATCAGTTTCTGAATAACATTAAAAAAATTAGTTAATTGTTCTATATTGCGTATATCAGCTGATTTTTCTCCTAATTGAGAATATACTTGAGACAGTGCAGTAGCACCAAGAGTATTTTTACTATTACCTAAGTCTATTAATAGTAATAAATTATCATGATTTGTATGTAACTGTGGAGTGATTGTTAGTCTTACATCTTTAATACGTGTAAAAGCAGTGATTACTAACGATAAAGGTGAAATAATTTCTCGTATTTCATTACCTTGTTGCCACCGAGTTTTCATTGACATTGAATCCTTACCCACTGGAATAGTAATTCCTAACTTAGGACAAAGATCTTCTCCTAATGCTTTTACTGCTTCATAAAGTCCTGCATCTTCATTTGGATGGCCAGCTGCTACCATCCAATTTGCAGAAAGTTTTACGCGTTTTAACGAACCGATAGCAGTTGCAGAAATATTAGTAATAGCTTCACCAACAGCTAAACGACTAGAAGCAGCAAAATCTATTAATGCTACAGGAGCACGTTCTCCAATAGCAAAAGCTTCACCGTAATATCCATTAAAACTAGCAGTTGTTACTGCACAGTTAGCAGTAGGAACTTGCCATGGACCTATCATTTGATCACGTGATACCATACCAGTAATACTACGATCACCAATTGTTATTAAAAAGTTTTTTTCTGCTACAGTTGGTAAATGCAATACACGATATATAGCATCTGATAAACTAATTTGTTTAGAATTAAATTCTATAGTTCTTAATTGATGTTTAACAACATTACAACAAAACTTTGGCAGTTTGCCACAAAATAGATCAATTGGTGTATCAATTGGTTTATTATGGAAATAATTATCTATAATGATTATTTTTTTTTCTTTAGTAACTTCACCTACAATGGCATAAGGTACACGTTCACGCTGGCAAAAGTTATGAAATAGAATAATTTTTTCAGGTAATATAGCTAAAACATAACGTTCTTGAGATTCATTACACCATATTTCTAATGGACTCATACTAGGTTCGTCATTTAATATATCACGTAAATTAAAGCTACCACCGTATTGGCTATAGCTAACTAATTCAAACATAGCATTAGCTAATCCACCAGCACCAACATCATGAATAAACAAAATAGGATTATCTTCACCTAATTGCCAACAACGATCAATTACTTCTTGACAACGACGTTCCATTTCCGGATTATCACGCTGTACTGAAGAAAAATCTAAATTAGTGTCTAGTTGTCCAGAAATCATTGAAGAAGCTGAACTACCTCCTAAACCAATGTTTAACGCCGGTCCACCTAATACTATTAATTTAGTACCTACCAAGATGTTTTTTTTTTTAACATGATCAGCACGGATATTGCCAATCCCACCAGCTAACATTATGGGTTTATGATACCCACGTATTTCAATACCGTTATGGCTATGAACTTGTTGTTCATATGTACGGAAATAACCGTTTAAAATCGGACGACCAAATTCGTTATTAAATGACGCACTACCTAACGGTCCTTCTATCATAATATCTAGTGCTGTTACAATATGATTAGGTTTACCAAAATCCTCTTCCCATGGTTGGATAAATCCTGGGATTTTTAAGTTAGATACAGAAAAACCAACCAAACCAGCTTTTGGCTTAGCACCACATCCAGTAGCACCTTCGTCGCGAATTTCACCGCCAGATCCAGTTGCTGCACCTGACCATGGGAAAATAGCTGTTGGATGATTATGAGTTTCTACTTTCATTAATATATGAGAATATTCTTTATGAAAAGAATATTCTCCTTTTTGTGTATTAGAATAAAAACGATCTATTTTAGAACCTTCCATTATTGCAGCATTATCTTTATAAGCAGATAATATATATTCTGGATTTTTCTTATAAGTATTTTTAATCATTTCAAATAATGACTTAGCTTGTCTTTTACCATTTATTACCCAATCAGCATTGAAAATCTTATGTCTACAATGCTCAGAATTAATCTGAGCAAACATATAAATTTCTATATCAGTTGGATTTCTACCTAATTTATTAAAAAAATCAAATAAATAATTTATTTCATTATTATTAAGCATTAATCCTAATTTAATATTAATTTTTTCTAAAGACTTTAGTCCTTTATTAAGGATATCAATTATCTTAAAAGATTTTGGGTTATTATAAGAAAATAATTTATGTGCATCATTAAAATCAAAAAAAACTGTTTCTATCATACGATCGTGTAATAAATTTATTAAAATAGACCATTGGATATCAGTAAGTTTTGGTGCATGTATATAAAATGCTATGCCACGTTCTAAACGTCGTATTTTCAGTAAATGACAATTATGTACAATTTCAGTAGCTTTAGATGACCATGGTGAAATAGTACTAGGGCGTGGTGTGACAACTAATAAACGACCTTTTGCCATCTTTTTAATATTAGCATAAGGACCATATTGTAGTAATTCTTTTAATTTGACTTGTTCTTTTTTACTTAGAGCTACATTTATATCAATGAAATGAACATATTCAGTATAAATTTCTTTTACGGGTAAATCAGCATTTTTAAATTTAGTTAAAAGTTTTTTTATACGAAATGTTGATAAAGCTGGTAAACCATGGAAAATTTCTATCATGAATAATTTCTCGTTTTTTAAGCGCTATTTAAAATTAACTTCATTGAAGGCATAGAAAAACTGAAGGTTTCATAGATAATTAGTATTTTTATAAAAGTAATAATAAAGATTATTTAAAAATTAGAACTTTTATTCTAATTTAACATTAGAGAAATTAATTAATATAATGAATTTTATATATATCATTATATTAAAAAATTTGTATACTTATTGTAAGTATATTAACTAACAAAATAAAATATAAGATTTTATTATATTTTTATTCATTAGTTTATTTATTTTTTTATAAAATTTACTTAAAAAGATGGAAAATAATATCTTCTTAAAAAAATAAAATTATATTGAATGTTTTATTTATTATTAAAACTTACTAATTTTTTTTAATTAAAATACAATTTTTTACTTTATTTTCTTTGCGACGTATATAAAAAAAATCGGTTAATAATTTTGAACATTCTGTTGCTAAAATACCATTATAAACTTTAATTTTATAATTTATTCCAAAATGAGTCATCATATTCATTAATAAACTAGATGTTCCAATTTTCTTATCTTTAGCACCATATACAAGTTTAGTAATACGACTATGTAAGATCGCACCTATACACATTACACATGGTTCTAGAGTTACATATAAAGTAATATCATCGGGTAATCGATAATTTTTCAGTATTTTTCCACCTTTTCGTATAGCTATAATTTCTGCATGACAAGTAGGATCATTATTAGAAATTGCTTGATTCCAACCTCTACTAATTACTTTATTCCTTTGAACTAATAAAGCTCCAACTGGTACTTCGCCTTGTTTTAAAGCACGATTAGCTAATTCTAATGCTTTATGCATCCAATATTCGTTAATTTTTGTAAGCAATAGCAGATTCCTATAGAATGAAAGTGTTACTTAACATATATATTATTAACATATATATTAAAAGATTAATTTAAAAAATAGATTATTTTATCTTTCGTAACTGACCTTTTGATGTCACTCGCCAACGATTTTCACAAAAATAAAGTAAAGAATCATCTTTTTTACTATCACTATATCCACTATAAAGTTGGAGCGGTGTTCCAATTTTAGCTGATAGCTGAGATACTTTTTCGTGTCCTAAACAGCGCATTGTTAATATAAGTCCTCCGTAACTTAATTTTATTTGACTAGCAAGTAATTTTATACGTGGTAAAAAAAAAGAATCGAAATAAACTTTTTCAACAATTGACTGAGGAGAACCAGTTATTACCCAAACATCAACATCATCTCTAGTAAGGTATTCATTTAAACGCTGTTGAACTATTGGGAAAAATTTTATACGTTTACGAAACCATATAACAAATTGATCTTCACATTGATTCAGATGCTTTTTACTATATCCGAAAGTAATTGACCAAAGTAACACACTCATTGGCCAACGAGCTGTATATCCTTTAATCAACATACCTAGTATTATTACTGGTATTAATAATACTATTAGTAATATATTGAAAGGATGATGACATAATAAGTAAAATATAAAATTACCAAACATATCTTGTTTATGTAAAGTACCATCTAAATCAAAAAAAACAACTTGTCGCTTTTTATTTTTTATATAAGAACTTTTATTCTTCATCTAATTAAAAATCTTAAATAATTATTTCAAATATTTTAGATATAAACAAAGTAAAAAATTATTTATATAATGTATAATAATTAATTATATAAATCATTTAATTACCTTAAATTATACTTTAACACTAATTAAAGTATTAATATGTATTTATTGATTAACTTTCTAGTATAACAGTAGCATAAGCATAATGATATTCATCAGCTAAAGTAACGTGCGTTTGCTTCACTCCAATCTTACAAGCCATCATTTTAGCATGTTTAAAAAAATGTAAGCCAGGTTTACCTAGTACATCATTATATACTTCAAACTGATTAAATGCTAATTGACCACGAATTCCAGTACCAAAAGCCTTAGCAGCTGCTTCTTTAACCGCAAAACGTTTAGCAAGAAATCGTATAGGCCTATTATGTGTTTTATATTTTTGCCATTCAGTTATACTTAAAATACGAAGGGCTAAATTATCTCCGAAACGTTCAATTACCTTTTCGACACGTTTAATTTCTATAACATCACTACCAAGACCAAGAATTGCCATCAATTACGTGCTTCCCGTATTAGTTGTTTCATTTCTTTAACTGCATTATCCAAACCAATAAATAATGCACGTCCAATAATTGCATGTCCTATGTTTAACTCATTGATTTCTGGAATAGCAGCAATTGGTTGTACATTATAATAATTTAATCCATGGCCAGCATTAATTTTTAATTTTAAACTTGAAGCAAAGGAAGCCGCATCACGAATAAGTTCTAATTCATTAGCATCGTGTTTAAGATTTTTTTCGTATTTAGAAGCATATAATCCAGTATGAAGTTCGATATAAGGTGCTCCAGTAGCTGCAGCTGCTTCGATTTGACGATGATCAGCATTAATAAATAAAGAGACTCCAATACCAGATTGACTTAGTTGCTGCACGAATGCATTGATCTTATTATATTGTTTAGTAATATCTAATCCACCTTCAGTAGTTAATTCTTGACGCTTTTCCGGTACTAAACAAACAAAATGTGGCTTAATTTTACAAGCAATGGCAATCATTTCGTCAGTTAAAGCAATTTCTAAGTTCATACGTGTCTGAATAGTTTTATAAATAAGAAATATGTCGCTATCAGAAATATGACGACGATCTTCACGTAAATGAACAGTAATTCCATCAGCACCTGCCTGTTCAGCAATAAGTGCAGCTTGTACTGGACTAGGATATTTTGTACCACGTGCATTACGTACAGTAGCAATGTGGTCAATATTTACTCCTAATAACAATTCAGACATAATATGAACAATCCTCAATAATTATAAATTATGAAACGAAAAATAATATAACTCATTAATTAAACATAAAATTCATCGGTATTTTTAAATATTTAAATGTTATTTTTTCTAAAAAAATCTTAAAAATCTTAAAAATCTTAAATTAAGAAAAAATCAATCAAAATACAAATCAAAATATATAGAAAAAAAATATGGTTAAATATTTATTTTTTTATGTAACCTATATTAATATTCTATCCATTTAGATTTTACTTTAACTAATAACTTAAGGGATACTTTTGACTTAAAGATTGATTCCATGTCTTTACGCGATTTAATTCCAATAGTTTTAATTTTAACTCCTTTATTTCCAATAACTATTCTTTTTTGACCATTACTTTTTACAAAAATTAAGGCATAAATATTATAACCTTTTTTTCTTTCAAACATAAATTTATGTATTTCTACATTAACAGAATATGGTAATTCAGCGCCAAGAAAACGCATTAATTTTTCACGAATTATTTCAGATGCCGTGAAGCTTAAAGAGCTATCTGTAATATGTGTTTTTGGATAAAGATGATTAGCTTGAGGAATACATTTATGTGTAAATTGAATGATTTTATCAACATTTTTTCCTGTTTTAGCAGAAATAGGAATAACTTCGAAAAAATTCATTTTTTGACTAATAAATTTAATGTGAGGTAATAAAATATTTTTTTCTCTAATTGTATCTACTTTATTAATTGCTAATATAACTGGTACTTTAGCATAATGTAATTTATTAAGCATTAATTCATCATCTAATATCCATCGCGTACCTTCTACAACAAAAATTACTAGATTAACATCAAGAATAGAACTAGTATTAGTAGCAACACGATTTACTAAACGGTTAACAAAACGGTTTCCTTTTGTATGCAAGCCTGGAGTATCTACATAAATGGCTTGGTAAGCTCCTTCAGTATGAATACCTATAATACTTTGGCGAGTAGTTTGATGTTTCTGAGAAGTAATTGATACCTTATGTTTTAATAATTGATTTAATAAAGTTGATTTGCCAACATTAGAACGACCTACAATCGTAATGAAACCACAATAATTTTTAAATTTGCTCATTTGAATAATATTTCATATGATACCAAGCTTGATTAATGCCTGTTCAGCAGCTGATTGCTCTGCTTTACGACGACTAGAACCTATACCAATTATTGGATCTAGTATACTACTTACTTGACAGTGAATGGTAAACTCTTGATCATGTGCTTCACCACATACTTGTACTACAATATATGAAGGTAATGGTAAATGACGACCTTGTAAATGTTCTTGTAAACGTGTTTTAGGATCTTTTTGTTTATCTCCAGGACTTATTAAGTCAAGTCTCTTCTGATACCAATGAATAATTAATTTTTCAACAGTATAGATGCTACTATCAAGAAAGATACTACCTATTAATGCTTCTAAAGAATCAGCAAGAATCGATTCTCGACGAAATCCACCACTTTTTTGCTCACCTGGTCCTAAATGCAAACATTCTCCAAGATGAAATTCACGAGCTATCTCAGCTAAGGTATTACCACGAACTAATGTAGCACGCATACGACTCATATCACCTTCGTCTACATGAGGAAACCGATGATATAATACATTAGCAATTACATAGCTAAGAATAGAATCACCAAGAAATTCAAGACGTTCATTATGCTTATTACTAGCACTACGATGAGTCAATGCTTGATATAATAATTCTGGATAATTAAAAATATAGCCCAGTTTGCGCTGAAGCTTGTTAACAAGAATGGGATTCATGCGATTCTATTTCTTCTGTACATCTATTACTCTGCTTAAAAAATAAAAGGATGATATATAATATTCTTCTTAGTACATGGTCTTCTTTCTTAGGAAGCCAATACATTTTTATCAATTTTATCAATAATATTGAACTTATGATCATTTAATACGCCCAATACGATTTAATCGTATGTTAGTTGGCCATTGCCCTTCTTGTTTTTCAAAACTCATCCAAATAGCAACTGCTTTACCAACTAAATTTTTTTCCGGTACAAATCCCCAGTAACGACTATCAGCACTATTATCGCGATTATCACCCATCACAAAATATTGTCCTTGAGGAACGATCCAAGTAGATTTTGGTTGGCCCGGTTGTTGATAATACATATTTACTTGACTCTGTACTTGATTTAATAACAATATATCGTAAGATACATTGCCTATTTTCTCTTTGCGTGTATCAAGACGTAAACCACTATACATATTTTTTCCTTGTAATACCTGATAAAAGCCGTTAATTACTTTTTCACCAAAAAAATTGAAGGTTTGAATAAAGGAACTGGGTTGAATATCTGTATAGATAATTGGTAATTTAACAATAGAATTCTTTTTTTGTTGAGTAAAACTTACTGTTAATGTTTTGCTCAACGGATTAAAAATTATTTTATCACCAGGTAACCCAATTATACGTTTAATATAATTAATACTAGGATCTTTAGGATATTTAAATACTGCAACGTCGCCGCGTTGTGGGTACCAGGTAGGAATTATTGTCGTTTGAGTAATAGGATCTTTAATTCCATAAGCAAATTTTTCTACGATAATAAAATCGCCAATCAATAATGTCGGCATCATTGAAGCAGAAGGAATTTGAAACGGTTCAAAAATAAATGATCGTATAATTAGTACTATGGCTAGTACTGGAAAAAGCGATGCAATGGTTTCTAACCAATATTTTACAGTTTTAATATTTAAAATTTTATTTACATTAGTAACAGATTTTTTTTGATAGCTCTCTGAAAACCATTTTAAAAAACACCAAATGATACCTGTTATTAAGGTAGAAGTTATTAAAATCAAGGCAAATATATTAGCCATTTAAATTTCCTTATTAGTTGTTTTTACCAATATGTAAAAAAATAAGAAATGCTTCCTTAGGTAGTTCAACGTTACCAATTTGCTTCATCCGTTTTTTACCTTCCTTTTGCTTTTGTAAAAGTTTTTTCTTTCGGCTAATATCACCACCATAGCATTTGGCTGTAACATTCTTACGAAGTTGTTTAACTGTTGAACGAGCGATAATATGGTTACCAAGTGCAGCTTGAATTACAATATCAAACTGCTGACGTGGAATTAAATTTTTCATTTTATCTACTAATTCACGACCACGATACTGTGAATTATTACGATGAATAATTAACGCTAATGCATCAACACGTTCTGAATTAATTAAAATATCAATACGTACCATGTCTGAAACTTGGAAACGTTGAAAATGATAATCTAATGATGCATAACCACGAGATATTGATTTTAAACGATCAAAAAAATCAAATACTACTTCTGTCATCGGAATTTCATAAATCAATTCAACTTGAGTATCGTGATAAACCATGTTTTTTTGAATACCCCGTTTTTCTATACATAACGTAATAATATTTCCTAAATATTGCTTAGGTAGTAACATGTGGCATTCAGCAATAGGTTCACGAAGTATTTTAATTTTATTGAGAGCTGGTAGTTTCGCAGGGCTGTCTACATATATAATTTTGCCATCTGTAGTTTCTACTTCATAGATTACTGTTGGAGCAGTAGTAATAAGATCAATATTATATTCGCGCTCTAAACGTTCCTGAATGATTTCCATGTGTAATAAGCCAAGAAATCCACAACGGAAACCGAACCCTAAAGCACTAGATCTTTCTGGTTCATAAAATAACGAACTATCATTTAAGCTAAGTTTACCTAATGCCTCTCGAAAAGCTTCATAAGAATCAGATTTCACTGTAAATAAACCAGCATAAACTTGAGGTTTTATTTTTTTAAATCCTGGTAATGCTTTATTTGTTGGATTACTATATAAAGTTAAAGTATCACCTACTGGTGCACCGATGATATTTTTAATAGAACATACTACCCAACCTACTTCACCACATTTTAGCTCAGTGCAATCAATCTGTTTTGGTGTAAAAATACCTAAACGATCAGCTTTATATACCTGACCACTACTCATTACTTTTATTTTATCACCTTTACGAAGGGTACCGTTTTTAATACGAATTAACGATACTACACCAAGGTAATTATCAAATCTAGAGTCAATAATTAGAGCTTGTAATGGTGCTTCTGAATTACCTTCTGGAGGAGGAATATCTCGAATTAAGCATTCTAGTACTTCTGATATGCCGAAGCCTGTTTTAGCTGAGCAGCGTACTGCATTAGTAGCATCAATGCCAATAATATCTTTGATTTCTTTAACTACACGATCTGGATCAGATGTAGGTAAATCAATTTTGTTAAGTATAGGTATTACTACTAAATTCATTTCCATTGCACTATAGCAATTTGCTAACGTTTGTGCTTCTACTCCTTGATTTGCATCTATTACTAACAATGCACCTTCACAAGCTGCTAGCGAACGTGAAACTTCATAAGAGAAGTCAACGTGGCCTGGTGTATCAATAAAATTAAGCTGATAAATATTTCCTCTAGCTGCTTTATAAGTTAAAGTAACACTTTGTGCTTTAATGGTAATACCACGCTCACGTTCTAATTCCATAGAATCTAAAATGTGTGCTGCTATTATTTTATAGTTATTTTGGCCATTACAAGTCTGAATCAAACGACCAGATAAGGTGGATTTTCCATGATCAATATGAGCAATGATGGAGAAATTTCTTATATTTTTCATTTTATAAAGATCTCCATTTGCAAATTAAATTTAAAAAGGTAACTGTATATAATAAAATCATATAATTTTATTAATAGACAAATAAACATAAAACTCCGTAAAAATAAAATAGTAATTTTTTTATTTAAATTTTAAAAAATAGATAAATTAAATAATTGCATAATCATTTCCTATAACTAGATGTGATTTTTAAAATTTTATTTTTTGCTGAGGATTAATAGATTAATTTTTTTATGTTTCTCAAGAAATAATGCTATTCTTTGTGTTATATAAAAACTTATGATTACACCTAAAATTGCTCCATAAACTGAAGCAAAATTTATATGAAATAATATTTCAAATATGATACTGAATAAAAAAATGCTAAATAATGGTATTATATAAACTAATATTGCTGAATATAATAAAATATGATCATGTACGCCTACTTCAATAACTTGACCAGGTTCTAAAGGAACTGAAATTTTCACTTTTATAATATAATTTTTACATGTTTTAATTATGTCATTATTAGTTAAACAATAAGTATTGCAAGTATTATTAGATTTTTTATAAAAAAGAGTTGCAATCCCTTCTTTCCATTCTACAACAATCATCCATCTTCTAATCATATAGATCTCCATAGTAATATTCATAATACTAATTAAAAGAAAATAATAATTTGTTGTAATCATTTAATTAGTCGGTATTTATGTTGAATTAAGATCATATGATACATGATAGTAATAAAATGGAATAAATTATTATTATATACTGACTCACATTAAGTATATTTAATAAACTAAGCATAAATACTAAAGGGATAAATACATTATAATTTTTTAAAAAGAATTGAGAATTCAATATAGAAAATATAAATTTAGAAGGTATGATGTGTTCATTTCTAGTATGTATTATTATTTACTTTGATCTAGATACTTTAATAAAGTAATAATAATCTATATTTTTATAACTTTTTATAAAAATATATATACGATAACTTTATTTATACATTATAATCAATAAATAATATTTATGATTAAAATTTTAAATCTCAATTTATAAAGAGTACTTTATTTTTATATATTACCAGTATTTAATTATAATGTGGAATGTTATTCTTATGACTTTTAAAAAAAAATAATGATATTTATTTACTTTAATATATAATAATAATACGTAGATTACACATACTTTAATATAAAGATAATTAAATTTATATAAAGATAGTTAAATTTATGTATATTATATAAAATTACTTATGATTAAATATTTTTAATAATTAAAATTATTTAAAATAAAAGGAACTTATCTAGTAAATTACATAATCACATTATAATAGTTTGATAGATAATTTGATTATCTACTTAGAAATAAATAAAAACAATTTATTTCAATGAAAATTGAATAGAATTTTTCTTCTATATTATTCATAATAATACAATTAAAAATTCAAATTATTTATAAATATTTTTTATATTAAATTAATAATTTATTTTTTAGTACGTTTATATGTTTATTAATATTCTTTTTTTAAAAATATTTATATTAATTGAAATTAAGAGTTAATATATTTAATATTTATATTTAATTTCAATTAATATAAATATTAAATATATTAACTTTACTGTTGTATTTTATATGTTAAGATTACTAATAGTATTTATTACACATTATTTCAATTATTCAAAACACAGCGAGTTATTTTTTCTTTTTTTAAATTGTTTATTAAATTAAACATTATGTTATCTTTACACAATTATAGTTGTGATGTACTTATAGTAGGCAGTGGAGCTGCTGGTTTATCATTAGCATTACGCTTAGCACCTTACTATCAAATTATTCTTTTGAGCAAAACAAAAATACAAGAGAGTTCTACTCTTTATGCACAAGGTGGAATTGCGGCTGTGTTTGATGAAAATGATAGCATTGATTCTCACATTGAAGATACATTAATTGCTGGTGTAGGTTTATGTAATCGAGATGTAGTTACATTTATTGCTCAAAATGCACGTCACTGTGTACAGTGGTTGATTGATCAAGGAGTAAATTTTGATAAAGAGTTAAAAAGTTGTGGGCAAATAGGATATCATTTAACACGTGAAGGGGGACACAGCCATCGCCGTATTTTACATAGTGCAGATACTACAGGATATACAGTACAAACAACTTTAGTTAATCATGCTTTACATCATTCTAATATTCGTATTATTGAGTATAGTCATGCAATAGATTTAATTCTTTCTAAACAATTAGGTATTTCTGGACATCGTCGAGTAATGGGTGCTTGGATTTGGAACTACACACGTAAACAAATAGAAATATGTTATGCTCGAACGGTAGTACTAGCAACTGGCGGTGCTTCTAAAGTGTATCAATATACTACTAATCCTGATGTAGTATCAGGTGATGGTATAGCTATGGCATGGCGAGCTGGATGTCGTGTAGCAAATTTAGAATTTAATCAATTTCATCCAACTTGTTTATATTATCCTCTTAATACACAACCATTGCTATTAACAGAAGCACTACGAGGAGAAGGAGCATGGCTAGTTCGTCCAGATGGAGTACGCTTTATGGCTGATTTTGATGCACGAGCTGAACTAGCACCCCGTGATATTGTAGCTCGAGCCATACATCACGAAATGAAGCGATTAGAAGTTAATTGTATGTACCTTGATATTAGTCACCAATCAAAAAAATTTATTATCAATCATTTTCCAATACTTTATAAAAAATTACTTAATTTAGGATTAGATTTAACGAAACAACCTATTCCTATTTCACCAGCAGCTCATTATACTTGTGGCGGTGTAATGGTTAATTATCAAGGAAAAACAGATGTAGATAATCTTTACGCAATTGGAGAAGTCAGCTATACTGGATTGCATGGTGCAAATCGCATTGCATCAAATTCATTATTAGAATGCTTAGTTTACAGTTGGTCTGCAGCACACGACATTATTCAACATATTCCTAAAATTGATTATATTAACATTAATCATACATGGAAACATTACAGTGGTAATGTTAATACTAATGAAGATTTATCTATTAATCGTTATTATAATGAAATAAGATTATATATGTGGAGAGACATGGGAGTGATACGCAACACTCAACAATTAGAATTGCTTAGAGATCAAATTATGTCAATACAGGAAAAAATAAATAAATATAATATTAATATTCATTTTTCAAATAAATTACTTGAATTACGTAATTTAACTCAGGTCTCAGAACTAATGGTACGGTGTGCTTTAAAACGCAAGGAAAGTCGTGGATTACACTATACTTCTGATTTTCCTAAAATGATACAGAATTCTAAGCCAACAATTTTAGTACCTCCAAATTATTTAAAATAAATTTTTAAATTTAAAAAAAGATTTATCAAATAAATAGCCATTCTTAAAAAAAATTTATTAATTTAATAGAATATTTCTAATAGAAATGTACATCAATATAATAAGATTATAAATTTTTTTAAATATTATATTTTAATAAAATAATTTTTAATAATTGGACTTTTAATATATTTAAATATTGTTAATTAGAAAAAAATGACTAATAATACATTAACATGGCATGATTTGTTATCTGAAGAAAAGAAAAAATCCTATTTTATTAATATATTAAAAATATTAAAAAAAAACGTTATTCTGGTATTACTATTTATCCCAAGCAAAAAGATGTATTTAATGCTTTTCGTTTAACTGAATTTAATAATCTGAAGGTAGTAATTTTAGGACAAGATCCATATCATGGTCCTAATCAAGCCCATGGTTTAGCATTTTCTGTTTTACCTAATATGGCAATTCCTCCTTCGTTACGTAATATATATAAAGAACTTAAAACAGATATTCCTGGTTTTACTGTTCCTAATCATGGTTTTCTAGAAAGTTGGGCAAAACAAGGAATTTTATTATTGAATACTACATTAACAGTTGAAGCTGGAAAAGCAAATTCACATGCAAATCTTGGTTGGCAAATATTCACTGATAATGTTATAAAAGTTATTAATAAGCATAGTAAAGGAGTAGTTTTTCTTTTATGGGGATTACATTCACAAAAAAAAAGTATTTTGATTGATAATCAACGACATTATGTTTTAAATGCATCCCATCCTTCACCATTTTCTGCAAATCGTGGTTTTTTTGGATGTAAACATTTTTCACAAACAAATTTTTTTCTTCATAAATCTAGAAAAATATTAATTGACTGGCAACTAATATTAACTTAAATAATCACCAGCCGCACGTAAGCGGCGGCAATAAAAAATTTATAATTTAGCTTGTACTACAGTAACCATTGCTGGACGTAATAAACGACTGTTAAGACTATAACCTTTCTGTATTACCATTAATACATGGTTTGGTGCTATATCTGTAGATTCCATCATGGATATTGCTTGATGAAATTCTGGATTAAAAGGTACATTTGTTTCATTAATTACTTCAATACCAAATTTACGCATTGCATCTAACATAGATTTAAGTGTTAATTCAATTCCTTCAATTATAGGAAAAAGAGTTATATTATTTTTATCCGATACTTCTAATGCTCGTTCTAAGCTATCAATTACAGGTAGTAATTCATTAATAAATTTTTCCAAACTAAATTTGTGTGCTTTTTCAATGTCAAGTTCGGCTCTTCGCCGAACATTTTCAATTTCTGCTTGGGCACGTAACTGTATGTCACGAACACTATTTCTAGACTGCGCTAATTCATCTTCCAATCGCATAATGTGTTGATTATTTATAGAATCAAGTATTTCCTTTGTATTTATGTTTTGTTGTACATCTAACATTTTTTCTAAAACTTGTTCATTAACTTGTTCATTAACTTGTTCATTAACTTGTTCATTAACTTGTTCATTAACTTGTTCATTAACTTGTTCATTAACTTGTTCATTAACTTGTTCATTAACTTGTTCATTAACTTGTTCATTAACTTGTTCATTAACTATTTTTTTTTCTTTACTAGTCATGAATTTCTCCGCTTTATTATACATTCACCCCGCTTGTTGGCTATTATGGGGATCACTTTTACGGTTTCAAGTGAATCTTATTACATTGCGTTTTCATTTAGCTTATTGAGGAATATCTATTCCATGAATAAATTTAATTGTATTGGAATAGTTGGGAATCCACGTATCCCAACTACATTAACCCCTTATAAAATTCTTTATCAATGGCTTACAGCAAAAGGTTATAAAGTACTAATTGAAAACCATATTGCACATACACTAAATTTTAAAAATATTCAATCTGTTAGCTTAGCAGATATTGGGAAAGATGCCGATCTTGCCGTAGTAGTTGGTGGTGATGGTAATATGCTTGGTGCAGCTCGTATATTATCGTGTTATGACATTAAAGTGATTGGTATCAATCATGGTAATTTAGGTTTTCTAACTAATTTAGATCAAGAAAATGCTCAACAACAGTTAAATGAAGTATTACATGGACATTATATTATAGAAAAAAGATTTCTTCTAGAGGCTCAGATATGCAAAAAAGAATGTACTCTACGTATTGAGCAAGCTATGAATGAAGTAGTACTGCATCCTGGTAAAGTAGCACATATGATCGAATTTGAAGTTTATATTGATGAAACTTTTGCTTTTTCACAAAGATCAGATGGTCTTATTATTTCAACTCCGACTGGATCTACTGCTTATTCTCTTTCAGCAGGTGGCCCTATTTTAACACCATCTTTGGATGCAATTGTTATTGTACCTATGTTTCCACATACATTATCGGCACGCCCTTTAGTAATAAATAGCAATAGTACTATTCGGTTACGTTTTTCATCATTAGGTAGTGATCTAGAAATTAGTTGTGATAGTCAAATCATATTACCAATAAGAGAAGGAGAAGATGTTTTAATTCGTCGTAGTGCTAATCATCTTAATCTTATATATCCAAAAAATTATAATTATTTTAATACTTTAAGCTCTAAATTAGGCTGGTCAAAAAAAATGTTCTAATAATTAATTTTATTAATAAAAAGTATAAAAAGACTTTACTTTTAATATAAAATAAATAATTTTATATCAGTTATTTTAATGAGATGATTAAAATCTAATTAATATTGAAAAATAATTACATCATTGAATAATGATTTATGTCAAACTATTAAATCTGATATCTAATATATAGAAATAGTAATATTTGTTATTTTTTACTAAAAAATCATTTCTGTATAAACAAGATAAATACAAATTATACAAGGATCTATAAATGTATAGTAAAATGATGACCATCATAACGATAATTATATTTTTATTAACTACTGGATGTTCTAATATTAAAAGTATCGTGTATCATCCTGATATATATCAAGGAAATTATTTAATAGCTAAAGATATAGCAAAAGTCCATATTGGAATGACACAAGAGCAAGTTGCTTACATACTAGGTGCACCAATGATGTATAGTATATTTGGAAATAATACTTGGTATTATATGGTTCGAAAAAAATTAGGCAATCATCCTATAAAACAACAAACATTAACTTTAAATTTTGATATCAACAATAAATTAATAAAAATTAATAACATCTATTTTACTATAGATAACCAATGAATTAAATAGCATGAAATAAAATAAAAAATATTCTATTTAAAAGAATCTTTTTGTTTATTTTTTATATTATTTATTGCTGTGCGCTTAATACGTTGACGTCTTATCTCTTTTGGATCTCTTATTAGAGGACGATAGATTTCCACTCGATCTCCATTTTTTAATAAACTATTTAATTCTACTAATTTATTGAATATACCAACTTTATTTTTATCTAGATCGATCTCTTTATGTAATACAAGAAAGTTTGAAGCTATAATTGCTTCTTTTACCGTTGTACCTATAGGTACATTTAAGTTACATAAATATTGTTTATAGGTCAATGCATATACTATACTTATTTTGATATTAGACATATTAAAAAATCTCTTCAAAAGATTATATTAATGAAATTTATTTAAGTTAGATAGCTTAAAAATTAAAGACATAATTATTAATATAATTTAAAGTAATTAAAAATTAGTTAATACATTAAGTATTATATATTTATTAATAATAAAAAAATTGAATAATATTCAAAATCTTTCATAGTTAAGATTGAATATCTAATTAGATATATATTTTTTGTTTCTAGTATCAATATTAATTTATATAATTATTCAACTTCAATAGAATAACTGATTTTTTTATATATAAATTATTACCATGTATTAAAGTGATATAACTCATGATAAAAAAAAATATCAAAAATAATTGTAATACTATTACTATTAATAAACGTGCACGTCATGAATATTTTATTGAAAAAGAATTTGAAGCTGGTATAGAGTTAAAAGGATGGGAAGTAAAATCATGTAGAGCTGGTAAAGCTAATATTAGTGATAGTTATATTTTTATTTGTAATAACGAAGCTTATCTATTTAACTCTACATTTCAGCCACTTTCATATACTAATTCATATGTAGCATGTGATCCAAGTCGTAATCGTAAATTACTTTTAAATAAATGCGAATTAAATATTCTTAATAAAAAAGTAAATATTAAAGGATATACGATTATAGCATTATCTTTTTATTGGAGTAATGCTTGGGCTAAAATAAAAATAGGAATTGCACGCGGAAAAAAAGAATATGATAAACGTGTTCATATTAAAAATCGTGAATGGAATATAGATAAAGCTCGTTTAATAAAAAAAAATAATATTTAATAAATTTACTTATATTTTTATATGTATTATATTAATTACTGGGGCTGATTTTGGATTCGACGGGATTTACGAAGTCTGAGGTGCATGCCGAGTTGCAGTAGTACTCGTTAAAAAACTGCAAAAAATAGTCGCAAACGACGAAAACTACGCTTTAGCAGCTTAATATCCTGTTTAAAGCCTTCTCTCTCTAGCCTTTGCTCTTAGGAAGGAGATTAAAGAGGAGTCAAACCAAAAGAGATCGCGTATATAACTTACCTGTGGTTAAAACGTTAAAAATAATCAGGCTAGTTTGTTAGTAGAATGTCTATTATCAGCTAACAAACAAATATAGAAAATAGACTAAGCATGTAGTGCTAATGATGTAGAAATTTCGGACGCGGGTTCAACTCCCGCCAGCTCCATTAATTAGTTAAATTTTTTAATATCTAGTTATATCACTAAAAATAGATATATAAAAATTAGAATAAAACATTATTTATATCATTAATTTTAAAATCAAATTTTATGGACAAAATGTTTAAACGTAATTTATTACAATTGCCTGTAGGACATAGTAAATTATTATTACATTCATGTTGTGCCCCTTGCTCAGGGGAAATAATGGAAACTATGTTATTTTCTGGAATTGATTTCACTGTATTTTTTTATAATCCTAATATTCATCCATTAAAAGAATATACATTACGTAAAGAAGAAAATATTAGATTTGCTGAACAATATGCAGTACCATTTTTTGATGCGGATTATGATGTAAATAATTGGTTTAAAAGGACGAAGGGTATGGAAAGCGAACCAGAACGTGGAGTTCGTTGTACTATATGTTTCGATATACGCTTTGAACGTACTGCCCTTTATGCTTATCAACATGGTTTTTCTATTATTACTAGTTCTCTCGGTATATCCCGTTGGAAAGATATGAAACAAATTAATAGCTGTGGTATCCATGCAGTAGCGAATTATTCTAATATGGTATATTGGGAATTTAACTGGCGTAAAAATGGTGGTTCAAAGCGAATGGTTGAAATTAGCAAACGTGAAAAATTTTATCAACAAGAATATTGTGGTTGTATACACTCCTTAAGAGACAGTAATCGTCACCGCATCACTAATGGACGTGAACGTATTAAAATTGGTGTGAAATATTATTAATAAATTTAAATAAATTGATTTTTTATAATATTAACAATATTATAACTTGTAAAATAAATAATACTAATTAAATCCATCTGAATTCAATGTAATTATAGTCAAATTTAAAACAATATTTATTGTATATAATATGGTTATTTAATAAAGACTAAAATTAATTTTCAATAAAATTAAATAAAAGTTAATTACATTTATTTCTCTTTAATTAAAGTTAAAATTATAAGTATTAGTATTAAATATATAAAATTATATGCTTTTTATAATTAAAATGTGCTACTTAGCTAATATTTAACTATCCCTTTAAAATTATGGATTAAATCATTATTTTTATAATCTTCATAAAAATCATATAATATATATATATTAATTCTTCTCTTAAAAAATATAAATAGATATTCTATAGTACTAAATTAAAAACAGTCTAATAGTTAGCAACTATACTTATAGTATTTATATAATTACTTTATGTGATAAGTTGTTAACATAGAATAATAATTAGAAATTAAATTAAGTAATTTAAGTTTTAAAATAAATTACTGTAATCATTTTTTAAAAGAATTAATTAATTAAGGAAAAGTATATATCATAATGATATGTAACTTTATAGATGTTAAATATCAGCAATACCTTACTAGGCCACTTAAATTATTACAGTTATTATCTGATGTAACTACTCTTTATTCTACAGTAGAGTTTCGTGACTCATTACTGGCACAAATCTTCATAAGTAAAAACATATCTGTATATCCACTTTTTATTTAGAAAAAGACGATGAAAATAAAATGATGATACAATCACTCTATACAGTACTGTAGTCTCGTCTAAAACTTTATATTAGTATTTTTATTGACTTACAGCGTGAGCGACGTGGACGTATTGGCATCTCCAATATAGATACTGCAGAATGGTACAATATAATGTAATGGCATTGCAGCAACATCCAAATATTGAAATTCCTATTTATGAAATCTAACTTAATATTCAAGAGACTTTTGGCGTGTTACAGCTTAAAAGAATTATTACTTAAGATACTCTAATATAGAGTATCACTAACTTAAATAATCTCTATTTACACCAATATGATAGATACTGCTATGTTCGCTATAAACTTATCTATAATAAACAATTAACTGATTCTATGTACTAATAGATTTATAAAAATCTTAAAAAATCTAAAGATGGAATTCGTAATCTACGGAAAAAGTTAAGTAATTTGGCTTTCCAGTTCACAAGTAATGTTGATACTAAATATTAGGTATCACACCTCTAGTTAGATTAGAAAAGAATAGTTTAAAAATAAGACAATTTTACATTTAATATTATGTACTGAGCAAAAAATTAAACTTTGTATACCTTATTTTAATTTACCGAAAATTTTAATAAAAAATTTTATTTATCTATTACGTTACGAGTGAAAAATAGAAATAATTTTAGCAAATAAAACAGCTAATGATTTTTATATATTACCTCAATATCCTTTTAAAATTATTGGTATAATACCATATTATTATGAAATAAATTTATTGAAATATTACATTTCTAATAAACAGATTATAATACGTTTATGGAAGTATTATGTATATGATAATAGTTATCATCTAAAATAAATTTTGGTCGATAATAAACGGATGATGCTTACTGGTAATAATTTAAATCCTCGTGCTTGGTTGATTAATTTAGAAAATACAGTTCTTAGTATACGATCCTTTAAAACAATTAACTCAACAGAGAGAAGAAGAACGGATGTTAATTTGTTAATTATACTATAGTAATTAAGCATTTTTATGCAATAGAAAGTATTGCTGATTATACATCAAATGATAAGGGCATTCATTCGTCATTTACGTACTCTTCCTCTTAATCGTTTGATAAAATATTTAATTGAGTATTTATTTTTCTTTATCTTGAATCTATTAACCTTGAAATAATTTAATTATTTAATGATTTTCATCATTACTCTTGATGATTTATTTGTATGTTATAAAAATAATATTTTTTCTTTTGGTAATCATACTATACTTATAATTTAATATACTCATACACCAGTTATAAATTTTATTTTTAATTTATATTAAATTTTTCAATTATACGATAATATAATTTTTTTTTTTTTTTAAAAATAAACTTATGATCAATGTAGATAATCATTAGAGATGATTATCTACATTGATCACTTCTTAACTATAAAAATTTTATTTTTTATGGAATATATTAATGCGTACTACTCAATATTTACTTTCGACTTTAAGAGAAAGTTCATCTGATATAGATACTATCAGTCATCAGCTAATGCTACGAGCAGGTATGATACGTAAAGTGGCTTCTGGTCTATATACTTGGTTACCTACAGGTATACGTGTCTTGCAAAAGATTAAACATATTATATGTCAAGAGATGCAAAATGTTGGAGCAATTGAAATAGCTATGCCACTAATTCAGCCTGCTAGTTTATGGAAAGAAAGTGGTCGTTGGAAAGACTATGGTTCAGAATTATTACGTATTAAAGATCGCCATAATCGTTTATTTGTTTTTAGTCCAACACATGAAGAATTAATTACTGATTTAATTCGAAATGAAATTTGCTCTTATAAACAATTGCCTATTAATTTATATCAAATACATACTAAATTTAGAGATGAAATTAGACCCAGATTTGGCGTAATGCGTTCACGTGAATTTATTATGAAAGATGCATATTCATTTCATGCTTCCAAAGAATCCTTACAGGATACTTATAATGCAATGTACAATGCTTATAGTCAAATATTCGATCGTATAGGTTTGAATGTTCGGATAGTGCAAGCTGCTACTGGTGCGATTGGAGGAAATATATCGCATGAATTTCATGTATTAGCACAAAGCGGTGAAGACGAGATAATTTTTTCTAATGAATCAAATTATGCATCTAACATCGAAAAAGCTGAAGCATTATCTCCTCACGGTCAGCGACCAAAACCTATGCAGAAAATGGTACAATTCGAAACTCCTAATGTTAAATCAATAAATGATCTAGTTAATCAATATAAAATACCAATTGAAAAAACTATTAAAACATTATTAGTTAAAGCTACTGAAGATAGTGGTCATATACTAGTAGCATTACTATTAAGAGGTGATCATCAACTAAATTTAGTGAAAGCTGAAACATTAGATATTGTAGCTTCTCCCATTGAAATGGCCACTCAAGATCTCATCTTTAAAATATTAAATGTACATGTAGGATCTTTAGGGCCAGTAGGTCTTACTATACCATTAATAGCTGATCGTACAGTAGCAAAAATTAGTGATTTCTGTGCTGGTGCTAACATTGATGGTAAACACCTGAAAGGAATTAACTGGGGACGTGATCTTCCAGAACCACGTATAGAAGATATTAGAAATGTAGTAGCAGGTGATCCTAGTCCAGACGGTAAAGGTATTTTATATATCAAACGTGGAATAGAAGTAGGTCATATTTTCCAACTTGGTACTAAATACTCTGCATCTATGAAA
Organism: Pantoea sp. Aalb; assembly: GCF_009829985.1. Taxonomy (NCBI): domain Bacteria; kingdom Pseudomonadati; phylum Pseudomonadota; class Gammaproteobacteria; order Enterobacterales; family Erwiniaceae; genus Pantoea; species Pantoea sp. Aalb. The sequence continues at coordinate 132,691 of NZ_SZZU01000001.1, read as the reverse complement.
GCTATTGTTCAAGGGCAAAATAAGAATAACCAAATAATAATGAATATGGGTTGTTATGGTATTGGTATAACACGCATAGTAGCTGCAGTAATTGAGCAAAATCATGATAATCAAGGTATTATTTGGCCAATAACCATAGCGCCATTTGCAGTTGCTATTCTACCTATTAATATGTATAAATCCTTCAAAGTAAGACAAATGGCAGAGATGTTATATAAAAAACTTAAGTCTAAAGGCATCGAAGTGATTTTAGATGACCGTAAAGAACATTTAGGAGTAATGTTAACTGATATGGAATTAATTGGAATTCCACATATGATAATGATTAGCGATCGTAATCTTAATAGTAAAGAAATTGAATATAAATCTCGTTCTTCAAATAAGAAACAAATGATCAAACAAGAATATATTATTGATTTTTTACTGAATTTTTTTTATCAGAAATAAGTATATCAATAAATGTTTTAAAGTAACTTTTTACATATAAAATTAATCCATAATAAATCTATATCTAGAATAAATTATAATAACGTAGAATATCATATAATGATTATTGCTAAATAAAAAAATATTTTTACTTTAAAAGTAGAAGATTCTATTAAAAATAAAAATATATTCTTTATTAAAGTAAATAATTATTAATTATTTATTTAAAATTGATTAATTTATTATTTAATCCACATTACTTGCCATCCTTTTTCATTATTGGCAGCACCTTCACGAGTAGTAAATAATCCTGGAGCATCTATTAGTGTTTGATTATAGTAAATTAAAGGAATACGATTACGTTGCCATGGAGGTATACCTAATTCTTGCCAAAGTTTTTTAATTTTTCTTCCACCTATACGGTTTAATAAATGATAATAGCCATGCGCTTCAAAACGAATAATAATTTGTTCGTTTTGTTTTGGTTCACGAAGTCGCGAGATCTCTCTATTTGCTTTTAAATAACCTAAATTTTGAGGTAATTGTAAAGAATAATTACGATTTCCCCATATTAATGTATTGTGAGTTATGGATGGTGACACAGGTAACCAATAAAGTTTATTTCTATAACGACGTATTTCTGATTGATCAAAACGTAAACACGGACATGCATCTTTTCTACTATTCATCACTTCATAAGTAATGTGTTTTAACTTGGCACGAGATGGCATATTTCCTCCATGTATTGCAATCCATCGACGTAATAAAGAATTACGATAAATTTCGTTGATGGATAATAAAGGAGGGAAAAATAATGCTCCTTGATCGTCTATTAACGTTTTTAATTTTTTAGCTAATAGTTGACTTAATAGATTTTCTTGTTCAGCACAAAGAGCTGCACTGCGAGCAACAGCAGTACTAAAACATGGCCAACGCATTTTTAATAAAGGCAAAATATAACTACGTAAAAAGTTACGATCGTAACGAGTATCTGAATTACTTATATCTTCTATCCAGGATAATTTATGTTCAGTTGCATAAATTTCTAATTGATATCGACTCACATTTAATAGTGGACGTAGATGAAGATGTCCATTTACCCATCGTTGTTGCGGCATCGATGATAGACCAGCTGGTCCGCTACCACGTTTTAGAGCAAGTAATAAAGTTTCACATTGATCATCAAGATGTTGCGCAGTAAGTAAACATTCTCCAGGGTTTAATTTTTTAAATAGTGCTTGATATCTAGCATCACGGGCAGATGCTTCAATACCTTTAATATTCTTATCAATTTTTATATATAAAATATCACAAGGTATTTTCCACTGATTACAAATTAATTGGCAGTGTAATGCCCAATTATCAGCATCTGGGCTTAAACCATGATGAACATGTAATGCACGTAATTGCTGATTATAACAAATAAGCTGATGTAGTAAAACAGTAGAATCAAGTCCACCACTAAAAGCTAATACGTAATGCTTATTAGGATTCAGTAGTATATTAAGTTCAGAAAAAAGCATAAATATCATTATCCTTAACTTAAGATGTAACTTTTAATTTTTAATGCTTAATGCTTAATGCTTAATGCTTAATAATCAATATAATTAATATAGTAACATATATAAGTTAATTAATTTTATTTTTGCTTTATTTATAAAATAATTGATATTAATACTAATTAACAATATTTTTTTATTTTTAATTGAAAATATGATTTTTAATTTTCAGACTTCAAATCTGAATTAAATAATTTATTTTAAAGTAAAAAATTCAGTTAAGGTATAATATTTAAATATTAATTAAAAAATATTTTTAAAAAGAATTTATTTGAAAAATAATCCTTAAGCATTATTGTGTATGATACTGAAAATTGAGATATAGGAAATAATATAATTATTATATCAGAATTTTTTTAAATATTCATTTAAAAAAATGATATTATGTTTTTTAACACATTGATTATAAATTAATTAATAAAAATAGTATATATATTTATAATAGTGATCATGAAATATTTTTCAAGTACAACCATAGGTCATGAGTCGTTGATAACGACGATCTAGTAGTTGTTGAGTGCTTAATAAATCTAAATCTGCTAAATCTTTTAAAAGATGTTTTTTTAATATATTAGCCATTTTAATTGGATGACGATGTGCTCCACCTAAAGGTTCTGGAATTATGGAATCAATTAATTGTAATCTTTTTAAACGATCAGCAGTAATGCCCATGGCTTTTGCTGCCAAAGGTGCTTTATCAACATTTTTCCATAAGATAGAAGCACAACCTTCAGGTGAAATAACAGAATAAGTACTATATTGTAACATATTTACTTTATCACCTACTCCAATTGCTAATGCTCCTCCAGAACCGCCTTCACCAATCACAGTACAAATTATTGGAATTTTTAAACTTGACATTTCACGTAAATTATGTGCAATAGCTTCTGATTGACCACGTTCTTCTGCACCGACACCAGGATAAGCACCTGGAGTATCTATAAAAGTTATAAGAGGAATTTTAAAATGATTAGCCATTTTCATCAAACGTAATGCCTTACGATAACCTTCTGGTGCTGGCATACCAAAATTACGTCTAATTTTTTCTTTAATTTCACGACCTTTTTGATGTCCAATAATTATTACTGGACGACCATTAAGACGTGCAATGCCACCAACTATTGCTTTATCGTCTGCATAAACACGATCTCCAGCTAACTCATCAAAATCAATAAAGGCATTATTTATATAATCTAAAGTATAAGGACGTAATGGATGTCGTGCAAGTTGAGCAATTTGCCAAGCATCTAAATCTGAAAAAATTTTACGAATCAAGTCATTTTTTTTTTCACGTAGACGTTGAACTTCTTCATCTAAATTAATACTATATTTATCATTTTGTCGGTTAATTGATTTCAGTGAATCAATTTTTGCTTCTAATTTTACAATTGGCTGTTCAAAATCTAAATAATTAAAACTCATAATATTCCTATTTTAATCAAACTTTAATTCTACTTGATCTACTCCTACTAAAGATCTTAAATCATTTAATAAATGATCAGTAGGAGAAATTAGCCACTCTGAACCGAAACGTAGCTTTGCTCGTGCATCATCTTTTTGATAATAAAAATATATTGGAATATTTCCAGAACGATGAGATCGTAAAAACTTACGGAGGTTATGTAAAAGTTTATTATTTATTTGTTTCTCTGTTAATGAAATTACAACTCCTCGGACATGTTTTTCTCGAACGTCATTAATATCCATAACTTTAGTAGCTGTCATTTTAAGAGTACCTTTACTAAAATCATTAAAATTAACTTGTCCACTAACTATTAAAATTCTATCTCTTTGAAGTAGTTGATGATACTTTTCTAAAATTTTGGTAAATAGGATTACTTCTAATCGACCAGAGCGATCATCAATTGTACAAATACCAATTTTATTACCGCGCTTAGTAACTATTGTACGAGCTTCGACTACTAAACCAGCTGCTACTGTTAATTTACCACGGCCTGTAGGATGAATATCTCTTAAACGTATGTTACCGACATATCGTTTAATTTCGTTTAAATATTGATTAATAGGATGACCAGTAAGATATAAACCAAGAGTTTCACGTTCACCATCAAGCTTTACTTTTTCTGCCCATGGTTTAATTTTAGTAAAATATTTTTCTATTTGCTCTGGTTTTTTAACTAATACACCAAACATATCTTTTTGGCCAATAGCTTCATCTTTAGAATGCTGTTCAGCTGTCTTTATGGCATCATCTAATACATGTATCAAAGCAGCACGATGTAGACCTACACTATCAAATGTTCCAGATATAATTAATTTTTCCAATATATGACGGTTAATTTTTTTAGTACTTATACGTGTACAAAAATCAAAAATTCCTTTAAAACTACCGTGTTTATTACGTGAATCAATAATTGCTTCTATTGGAGCTTCACCTACACCTTTAATTGCTCCCATTCCATATAAAATATTTCCATCACTATTGACATGAAACGCATAAAAGCTAGAATTTATATCAGGTGGTAATACCTTTAACCCTATACGCCAACATTCTTCTACTAAACCAATTATTTTATCATGATTATCCATATCGGCAGTCATTACAGCTGCCATGAATTCAGCTGGATAATGTGCTTTTAGCCATAATGTTTGATATGAAACTAAAGCATAAGCAGCTGAATGTGATTTATTAAATCCATACCCAGCAAATTTTTCTACCAAATCAAAAATTTTCATCGATAGGGTTCCGTTAATACCCATTTTTTCTGCGCCTTCTCGAAATACTGAGCGTTGCTTAGCCATTTCTTCAGGTCTCTTTTTACCCATTGCTCGACGCAGTATATCTGCCTTACCTAGAGTATAACCTGAAAGTACTTGTGCAATTTGCATTACTTGTTCTTGATATAAAATTATACCATATGTATGTTCTAATACTGGTTTTAAACTTTTATGCTGCCATTGACTATCAGGGTAGAATATTTTTTCTTTTCCATGCTTACGATTAATAAAATTATCGACCATACCTGATTGTAGTGGACCTGGACGAAATAATGCTACTAATGCAATCATATCTTCAAAACAATCAGGTTTTAATCGTTTAATTAGATCTTTCATACCACGTGATTCAAGTTGAAATATTGCCGTTGTCTCCGCTCGTTGCAACATATCAAAACTTTTTTTATCATTTAGAGGGATAGTAGAAATATTAATTGGTTCTAACTTGTGCTTTATGCGATTTAAATTAATAATTTTTAATGCCCAATCAATAATTGTTAGAGTACGTAATCCAAGAAAATCAAATTTTACTAATCCCGCATGTTCAACATCATTTTTATCAAACTGTGTAACTTGATTATTACCACTTTCATCACAATACAAAGGAGCAAAATTAGTAATTCTAGTAGGTGCAATTACTACTCCTCCAGCATGTTTGCCAGCATTACGTGTGACTCCTTCTAACTTACGTGCCATATCTATAAGAGATTTAACCTCTTCATCTGATTGATATATTTCTAATAGCTGTGGTTCGACAATAAGCGCCTTTTCTAGTGTTATACCAGGATCATGAGGAATTAATTTTGAAATACGGTCTACAAAACCATAAAGATGACCAAGTACACGTCCTACATCACGAATTACTGCCTTTGCTGCCATAGTACCAAAAGTAATAATTTGCGAAACTGATTCACGTCCATACATTTCTGAAACATGGTCTATCACTTGATCACGTTTTTCCATACAAAAGTCAATATCGAAATCCGGCATTGATATACGCTCTGAATTAAGAAAACGTTCAAAAAGCAAATCAAATTCTAGAGGATCAATATCAGTAATTTGTAATACATAAGCGACTAAAGATCCTGCACCAGAACCACGACCTGGACCAACTGGGATACCTTTATCTTTTGACCACTGAATAAATTCCATAACAATTAGAAAATAACTAGGAAATCCCATTTGATTAATAACGTTTAATTCCATTTTTAGACGTTTTTCATATTCTATTTTCTTTTGTTCTCGTAATTTGTCATTCTTAAAAAGAAATTTTAGTCGTTTTTCTAAGCCTTCATATGACTTCATGATAAGGAAATGTTCAGTCGTCATTTTACCAGTTGGAAAATGCGGTAGAAAATATTCTCCAAGATGCATCGTAACATTACAACGTTTAGCAATTTCTACACTATTTTTTAATGCTTCAGGAATATCAGAAAACACTTTGCACATTTCATCTTCACTGCGCATATATTGAAGAGGACTATAATCACGAGGACGTTTCGGATCGTTTAACATATATCCATTATGAATAGCGACACGAATTTCATGTACATCAAAATCATCTTGATTAAGAAAACAAACTTCATTTGTTGCAACTACTGGTAAATTTTCAGTAATTACTAATTCTACTGCTGCATGTAAGTAAGTTTCCTCATCGGAACGACCAGTTCGTATTAATTCAAGATAATAATTATTAGCAAAATATTTCTGATAAAAACTAAGACATTGAAGAGCTAGTATACGATTTTTTTTTAGTAAACTCCGACCAACATCACCTCGACGCCCACCAGATAAAAGAATTAATCCTTCACCTAAATCAATTAACCAATTACGATCAATAACTGGTCCAATAATATTATTATAACCACGTTGATAAGCACGAGAAATTAGTAATGTTAGATTTTGATAGCCCGTATTGTTTGTAGCAAGAATGGTAAGTTTTGTAATCTCTTTCATTAAATCACTAGTAACATTGAAATCAGCACCAATAATAGGTTTAATACCTGCTTTATGTGCTATACTATAAAATCTTACTAAGCCAAATAAGTTCATGAAATCAGTAATAGCAATCGCTGGCATGTTCAGATCTACTGATTTTTTAATTAGTGATTCAATTTTTGATAATCCATCAATTATAGAATAATCACTATGGGTACGTAAGTGTATAAAATGAGGTTCAGCCATATTAATGGTGGTTTATATTATGGTAGTTGAATAGTTTTTTGTTTTAATTATGACATTGCGTACTGGTTTAAAACTACAACGATGATGAGAGATAGCTCCATACTGTAATAACTTATTTTTATGTAAATTTGTCGGATAACCTTTATGTTTAGCAAATCCATATTGTGGAAATTTTTTATCTAATTCATACATATCAAAGTCACGACTTACCTTAGCAATGATAGAAGCAGCACTAATTTCTTTTACTAAAATATCTCCTTTAATAACTGACTGATAAGGTATAGGTAGTGTTAAATTATAATTACCGTCGATGAGTACAAAATCTGGTACAGTCTTAAGATTTAAAACTGCCCTCTTAATTGCTAGCATTGTAGCATATGAAATATTCATTTCATCAATCTCTGTTGATTCTGCACGGGCTATACTCCAAGCAATAGCTTTATTTTTTATTTGGTAGTTTAATTCGAGACGTTTCTTTTCTGTTAACATTTTTGAATCAGCAAGACCAACAATAGGATTATCTGGATCTAATATCACTGCAGCAGCCACGACTGCACCTACTAATGCACCTCGTCCAACTTCGTCAACTCCAGCAATTTTACTTGCATTAGGGTAAATAAAATTATCCATTTTTAATTATTTCCAATACTGCATCTGCTGCTTGTTCATCAGCATTTAATCTAATTTTTTGATGTAATTCATTAAAAGTTTTCAATATTGTATCGCGTTTAGGACCTCTATGTATTAGTGGCTCTAATGCATCTACTATTGCTAACGGATTGCACTTGTTTTGTAGTAGCTCTGTTACAATTTTTTCTCCTGCTAGTAAATTTGGTAATGCAATATAATTAGTTTTTACTAAAAATTTAGCAATCCAAAAGTTAAATAAGTTCATACGATACCCAACTACCATTGGACATTTAGCCAACATACACTCTAATGTCGCAGTACCAGAAGTGATAATTGTAGCATCACTAGCTCTCATAGCTTGACGGCTATTTTTACCATCTATTAAATACATTGGTAGCTTAGGCGCAATTTTAGACTTAATATTTTCAAAATGTATACGATGTTTATAATTTACCAATGGTACTATAATTTCTAGTAACGGATAACGATAATATAAAATTTGAGCAGCTCTTATGAAATCGGCACTTAACATTTCTACTTCAGCACTACGACTACCAGGTAGTAAAGCAAGACAAATAGAGTTTTTAGATATCCCTAATTCACGACGTATTACTAATTTATTAGGAGATAGAGGCATATAATCAGCTATAGGATGACCAATAAATTTACATGGAACATTAAATAAATCATACAATTTTTTTTCAAATGGAAATAATACTAGTATTAAATTAGTATTACGTTTAATTTTAAATATACGATTTTGACGCCAAGCCCAAATAGAAGGACTAACATAATGAATGGTACGAATACCTATACGCTTAAGATTACCTTCAATTGTGATGTTAAAATCTGGAGCATCTATACCAATAAAAACATCTGGCTGAAGTTTAGTAAGACGTTGTGTAAGTTCATAACGAATTTTTAACAAACTGACTAGACGTCTTGTTACTTCTACGATGCCCATTACGGAAATATCTTCCATTTTGTACCAAGCTTCACATCCTTCTTTTCTCATATGCGGTCCTGGTACACCAACAAAACGTATTTTAGGATAACGTGCCTTTAAAGCACGAATAAGGCCAGCACCAAGAATATCTCCTGATATTTCACCTGCAGTACAAGCGATAGTTAAAGGGCGAACTAACATAGATTACCGGATCAATCCTCGATTAGAACGAGCAAAAAAATCATAGAATAATTTAACTTCATTATGTTTTTTTGCAAGAGCTTCAATTGCTGGTTTAGCCTCTTCCATAGTTTTATTACTACGATATAATAATTTATATGCATTACGAATAGCATGGAGAGCTTCTTTATTAAAGCCACGACGTTTAAGTCCTAAAATATTAATACCAAATGGTGTAGCATGATTGCCTTGAGCAATAATATATGGAGGCACATCCTGCGTCACACCAGAACAACCACCAATTACTACATGAGCTCCAATAGTACACCATTGATGTATTGCTGTCATACCACCAATAATAACGAAATCATCAACAGTAACATGACCACCTAATGTAGCATTATTAGCTAAAATACAACGATTACCTACTATACAGTCATGTGCAATGTGCACATTTACCATAAGTAAGTTACTGCTACCTACTTTAGTTAAACATCCTCCTTGTAAAGTACCACGATGAATTGTTACACTTTCTCGTATTCGGTTTAAATCACCTATTTCAACACACGTTGACTCACCAGCATATTTTAAATCTTGGTTTACTTCACCAATTGAAACAAATTGATAAATTTGATTATTTTTACCAATACGAGTGTAACCATTTAATACTACATGCGATTTTAGTACTGTATTTTCACCTATTTCTACGTTGGCACCGACAAAACAAAAAGGTCCTATATAAACGTTAGCGCCAATTACAGCACCTTCTTCAATTAAAGAACTGGGATGAATGCTAGCGGTTGAATCAATCACTAATTATGCCTCCCGGCTACGGGCACACATCATAGTTGCCTCACAAACAATTTTTTCGTTTACGATAGCAACTCCTTTAAATCGTGTAAGGCCACGACGAGTCTTTTCAAAATTTACTTCCATTATCATTTGATCGCCTGGCACTACTGGGTGCTTAAACCGTGCTTCATCTATACCAGCAAAATAATAAAGTTCACCTGGTTCCAATTTGCCAACACTTTTAAAGGCTAGAATACCAGTTGCTTGAGCCATCGCTTCTAAAATTAAAACTCCTGGAAAAATAGGTTTTCCAGGAAAATGCCCCTGAAAAAACGGTTCATTAACAGAAATATTTTTTACTGCGCGTAAATATTGATGCTCTTTAAATTCCAGCACACAGTCAACTAACAAAAAAGGATAACGATGCGGCAATAGTTCTAAAATTTCTTCAATTTTCAGAGTATGCATTTTATTAGTCAAAATACTCTTCCTATTATAAAAAATATCATGATAACAATACAAGAATCCGCATCGATTAAAATGATCTGTTATAGATCAAAGATTAATTGAATAGAGTTTAGTTTTCTCAATTACAAATACCTACTCTGTTGCTGTGCTTGTTCAGTTTTCCAAAAATATAAAAAAATTAGTAGTATATGATACTATATAAGAAATCTAAAGAACTTAATATTATAATAAAACATTTTAATCATGTTCATTAAGTTTACGTTCTATTTTTTTTAAACGTTTATTCATATTATTTATATTCATAAGTAAAGATGCTGTTTTCCGCCAAATTTTATTAGGTTGTAATGGAATACCAGATGAATATACTCCAGGTTCTGTAATTGCACGTATAACCATACTCATACCGGTTATTGTAACCTTATCACAAATTTCCATATGTCCATTAATAACACTGGCTCCGCCAATCATACAGTGATGACCAACCTTCAAACTACCACCCATGATAACACCAGCAGCAATTGCAGTATTATCTCCAATTATAACATTGTGTGCAATTTGACATTGATTATCTATAATAACACCATTACCTATCAAAGTATTATCTAATGTACCTCGATCAACGGTTGTACAAGCACCAATTTCCACCTTATTTCCTATTACTACAGTTCCTAGTTGTGGAATTTTTACCCATTTACCGCAATCATTAACATATCCAAAACCATCAGAACCGATAATAGCACCAGATTGAATGAGACAATTTTCACCAATTTTAATTTCATGATAAATTGTTACATTAGACCATAATCGTGAACCACGACCAATGTATGTCTTTTTTCCAATAAAACACCCTGCACCAATTACCACATTATCACATAGTTCAACATCAGATTCGATAACTGCATTAGCTCCTATAGCAATATTTTTATCTAGTTTAACTGTTGAATCTATTACTGCACTAGGTGCAATATTTTGTGCTGGTTGTGGCGTTGTATCTAATAATTGTGCAATACGAGCATAAGTTAAGTAAGGATCTTTTACTACTAATGCAGCTGTATGGCAAAATTCTAGATCTACCTCTTTTAGTATTACAGCCGAGGCCTTTACATTAGCAAGCTGTTCCCTATAACGGCTATTAGCAAAAAAAGTAATTTGACCAAGTATAGCTGATTGTATAGAAGCAATTCCAAAGATAGTGATATCTCCATCACCATACAATTTTGCATCTAAATACTCAGCTAAATCAGCCAGTTTAATTGATAACATTGATTATTTAACCTGTTTTAGTACATCATCAGTAATATCTTTTATAGTTGAAATATAAACTATAGCATTAGTATCAATAACAATATTATAGCCCTTACTATCAGCCACTTTCTTTACTGCTTTCTGAATATATTTAAGCAATTTATTACGTTCTTCTATTTGACGTCGATGATTATCTTGATTAAAAGCTTGGGCTTTACTAGAAAGTCTTTCACGTTGCACTATAATCTCTTTTTCAATACGATTACGATCACTAGCTTTCATAGTAGAACTATCACGTTGTAGTTTTTGTATTTTATGCTGTAATTCTCGTTCACGGTTTTTTAAATCAGTAACACGATTTTCAAATTCATCTTTTAGTCGTTGAGCAACAACCGTACGTTGAGGTAATTGTTCAAAAATATTAGACATATTTACCACAGCAATTCTTTCAGAAGCTTGTACATCTAAAGCTATTAGGAAAAAACTTAGTGTTACAGTAATAAATAAATATTTTTTCACTATAAACTCCTTTTTATTACTTTATATAAATCTTTATGCTACTAGCATTAGTCTACTATTATTAAAATAATGCGCTTGTTCTTAATAAACATTTAAACTTATTACCAATTTTTACCAATATAAAATTGAAATTGTTCTAATCTATCTCCTTCAAGTTTTCTTAATGGATATGCAAATGAAAAAACTAACGGTCCTACAGGTGATATCCATTGTAGTGCTACACCAATAGATACACGAATATTAGTAGGATCACTATAGTCAGGAATTTTTGCAGTATAGCTGTCTATGTTATTCTCCCACTTAGTATCCCAAATTGTTCCTGCATCCATAAATATAGAAGTACGTATGCCATTAGAATCACCATCGCCCATAAATGGAGTTGGTATAATTAATTCAATACTAGCAGCAGCTATAGCATTACCGCCTACGGCGTTATTAGATTGACAAAAATAAGTCTTATTAACTTTATGACAATTTGGTAATTTATTTTTTTGTATATAAATAGCTTTTGGACCAATAGCATTAGGACTGAAACCACGGATAATATTTGTGGATGCATTACTATAAAAATTCTCATAGAAAGGCATTTCTTGTCCATAAAATCCATTTCCATAACCTACATGACCATGCCCTAAAAGAACCCAAGTACCATCTGAATTCAATGGTATATATTGCTGTATATCTAAAATATTTTTATAAAATAAAGTGTCGGAACCTGGAATAGTAAATTTACTAGAAAAATTAATATACTTACCACTAGTTGGGAAAAATCCACGATCTAAGTTATTATAGATCCAACCGTAATTAAAGATAAATTCACGAGTTAATAGGTCGTATTTTTTATTAGCATCATAATCATTACCATAATGATATCCAATTGAATTAAGATAACGCCATATTGCTATTTGTGGGTGCATATTTGCAATGTTATTACGTACATAACCTAATCCTGTACGTAATGTATTATTTTCATTAATAGGAAATCCAAAAGTTTCATTTATACCATAACTTTGATTAGTATAATCTAAGACATTTAGGGTATCTGGTTTATAATTATTAATAAATAATTTACTACTAAAACCTATACCATCAACTGTAATATAAGGATTATTAAATGATAAATCAGTATACAATTGGGAATTATTTTTTGTACTACTTATACCTATTGCATTACCTGTACCTAACCAATTATATTGCATGGCCCCTATTAAAAAATTTAATCCACTTTCAGAACCATATCCAATACCGAAGTTCAAATTACCAGTATTATGTTCTTTAATTTTATATATTATATCTACTTGATCCAAAGTTCCTGGTACAGATTGCATATCTACATCAACTTTTTCAAAATAACCTGTACGTCCTAAACGTTTTTTCCCTTTATCAACTAGATTATTGCATAGCCAAGCACCTTCTAATTGACGCATTTCACGACGTAATAGCTCATCTTTAGAAACATTATTACCTTCAAAACGTATTTTACGTACATAATATCGCTGACCAATATCAATATTCATATAAAGAATAACAGTTTTATACTTATCGTTAATTTTAGATTCAATATTTATTTTAGGATAAGCGTAGCCATAATTCCCTAATGTTTTTTTGATATTTTCTTCTATATCAATGATTTTATCTTTATTATATAATTCACCAAATGAAATATTAATTAATTTTTTTATTTCTTTACGATAATCATTTAGATCACCATTTAAAATTACATTCAAAACTTTATACTTTTGACCTTCATGAATATTAATACTGATATAAAGGTATTTTTTATCAGTTGTTAAGTTCATTTGAGTAGAATTAATAGCAAAACGTATATATCCATTATTTAAATAAAAATCTTGCATTCCTATAAGATCATCTAATAATTTTTGTTTATAAAAACTATGAATATTTATAATATTCCACCATGATGATTTATCATGTAATTTAAAATTAGAACGTAATTTTTTAGAGCTATAATCTTTATTACCCAGAATATTAATTTGTTGTATTTTTGCTTTTTTTCCTTCTCGAAATATTAATTGAACATCGACACCATTATATGCTTTATTTTTAACTACTGACTTAACAGTTGCATTATATTTTCCTATATTATAATAGAAATCTTCTAATCCCTTTTCAATAGAAGAAAGTATACTATAATTAATTGGTTCTCCTACGCGTAATCCTAAACCTTCAAGAATTTGTTTTAACTGTTTTTCTTTAAATACTTTATTACCAATCAAACTAATGTTAGCAATAATTTTTCGTTCATTAACTTTTATAGTTAATGAATTGTTTTCACGAAAAACTTGTATATCGTTAAAATTAGCAGTAGAGAAAAGTGAAAGAATAATTTTTCTAATATCACTATTATATACGGTATCACCGATGCTTACTGGTATACGTAAAAGAGCTGTATTCACACTAACTCTTTGTAAACCTTCAAAATTAATTTCTTTTAAAATAAAACCTTTTGCACCATAAACAACAGTGCTGCTAAGTAATATCGACATTATAAATATTTTTTTTATCGCTTTTTTTATTATGCATTTTTCTAACACATTTTATACCTATTTACTTTCAGTTATTACAACCGTGAAAAATCATTGAAAAATGCAAGCCCAGTTAATAGTATTAACATAAGTAAGCCAATACGATAACTAAAAGCTTGAACTTGTTTGGACACTGGTCTACCATTAATTTTTTCAAAGACTAAAAAAAGTAAATGTCCACCATCTAATACTGGTAGAGGAAGGAGATTCATGATACTTAAGTTAACGCTAATTAACGCTAGAAATATCAAATAATCAACTACTCCATATTTTGCTGACAATCCAGCACTCTGCGCAATAGAAATAGGTCCACTAAGATTATCTAATTTTATATCTCCTAATAATAGTTTGCTAATTACAGATACTACTAATTTCATCAATTGAAAAATTTTCATACTAGCTTTATTAAGAGCAGTAAAAAAATCATATTGTTTTACTATTTTATAGTGATCTGGAATTGGTATAATACACGGTATTATACCTACAAAACCTTTAGCTGGATTTTCTTTTTTTGCTTTTGGAATTAATTTTATATTGTAAAATTGACCGCTACGATTTATTGTTAATAACATATTTTTACCAGGATTATTTAATACTTGTTTTGCAAAAGTTTGCCAATCATTTAAAGGTTTATTATTTACTGCAACAATTATATCCCCGGCTCGTAAACCAGCAATACTTGCTGGTGAATTTTCTTGGACATTTGCCAAAGTTGTTTTAATTTTTGGACTTAAAGGTGTTATACCTAAAGTACGTAATAAATCCTGTTGTTCTGAATTAAATCGCCAATTTTTTAAATTTAATTCTTTTTTTTTCGTGATTGTAATATTTTTAATAGATTGTGATACTGTAAAAATTACTTTTTTAGAATTTATTTTACTTATTAATGCTATGTATATTGAATTCCAATCAGGTGTTTCAATATCATCGATAGCTTTAATTTCCATACCAGGTGTGATTTGTGCTTTAGCACTAATAGATCCATTTATAACTTCTCCAATTACTGGCCGAACATGAGGTATTCCATAGATAAATAATCCCCAATATATAAAAATTGCAAAGAGTAAATTTGCTATAGGACCAGCAAAAATAATAGTAGCTCGTTGTAATATTGTTTTACTATTAAATGTTTGACGGTATAGTTTAATAGATAAATTTTCTTTATATCCTTCAAGCATTTTAATGTAACCACCAAATAGAATCCACGCAATAATATATTCAGTACCTCGAGAATCCTTGTAGCTATATATCTTTTTGCCAAAACCAATTGAAAAACATTCAACATGAACACCATAAAGTCGAGCTATCTTAAAATGTGCAAATTCATGTACAGTACTTAAAATAATAAGTGCTAAAATAAAAAATATATAATTCCATATTATATTGATTAACATTAATGCTCATTATTAAATTATGTTAAGTATTATTATTAAACAAATAAACAACGGTATAGCAGCTGTTAAGCTATCAATACGATCAAGAATACCCCCATGTCCAGGAATTAATTTACTACTATCTTTAATACCAACTTCTCGTTTAAACATACTTTCAGTAAGATCACCAATTACTGCAGCGATCATAATAATTAATGTATACATAGTTAATATACTAGGCTTCATGTGCAATGGAGATAGAACTGCAAATAACCAAGAAACTATTAAAGAACAAATTACACCACCAAATACACCCTCCCATGTTTTATTAGGTGAAATTTTTACAGCTAATTTATATTTGCCAAAAAATTTACCAAATACATAAGATCCAGTATCTATACTCCATACAATTAACATTACAAATAATAACCACCATGCTCCTAAAGAACTATCAATATTATATTTATATTGACGAAGCTCAATAATACCTACAAAAAATGGGATCAACGTAAACATGCCAAATAACAAACGCAAGAAACGTGAGCTACGCCACATGGTTGCAGAACTAGGATAAAAAATCATTAAAATTAATGCTATAAACCACCATCCTAGTGATGCAAAAAATATGCTTTTAATTTGGAACTGATAAAGATTATATTGATTAGGTTGAAGTAAAAAAATTAGCAATAGATATAATAATGAGCCATGCATTGTAGTAAGTAAGATACGTTGTTTATGCATTTTAATTCCAGCTAATTGTCCCCATTCATAAGTAGCAAACATGCAAATAATTATAGTTATTATTGCAAAACTTGATAGTGATATAAAAAACAATAAAATTATTATTGAAAATATTAAAATAAGACTTGTAATTAAACGATTTTGCAAAGATTAATCTCCAAAATTAATCATGTATATTTAGTGAAATACCTCCATAACGTCTCTCTCTAAGAGAGAAAGCATGTAGTGCACTTTCAAAAACATGTTGATCAAAATCAGGCCAAAGAATATCAGTAAACCAAAACTCAGCATAAGCAATTTGCCATAGTAAAAAATTACTAATTCGATGCTCTCCTCCAGTTCTGATTACTAAATCTACAGGAGCTAATTCTTGCATACATAAATACGAAGCTAAACTTGCTTCAGTAATTTGATCTGGCCGTAATAAACCTTCTTTAACTTGTTCTGCAAGTTTCTTGGTACCTTGAATAATATCCCAACGTCCACCATAATTAGCCGCAATATTCAAGGTCAATCCATTATTTTGCTGGGTGATTTCTTCTGCAATACGAATACGATCCTGAATATAGTTATTAAAACGGCCTGTATCACCAATAACCCGTAAACATATATTATGCTTATTTAAACTCTTGATCTCTCGATCAAGAGCCCAAGCAAATAATTCCATTAAAGCTGTCACTTCTTGTATTGGTCTACTCCAGTTTTCACTGCTAAATGCATAAAGTGTAAGAGCTTCTAATTTATGGTGGATAGCAAAACTAACGGCACGTCTTACTGATTTTACTCCAGCTTTATGGCCCGAAATACGCATTTTACCCTGATTTTTTGCCCAACGACCATTACCATCCATAATAATGGCAACATGCCGTGGCATACAATATTGTTCATTATCAAGACGATTAGGTTCGTTGAACGACATAACGCGTAATAATTCCTTCATTAGAAAGAAAATATTATTCTGAATACATTATGCTTGCAGTAAAATTTAATCCGTCTAATATGACGGACTATTTCAAAATAATTTTGAGTTATTAAATAATAAGCAATTATAACATTTTTCTTTGAGGGAACAAATAGTGAGTACATTCAATTTACTAAACTAAATCGTGTTAGTAATTTATTAGTATAAAGCCGAGCAAGTCGATCTATCTCCATTACATCTTCAATATTGGTTGGCTCTTTATATGTAAGGGAATTAAGAATTTCTTGATTAATGGCTGCAATATCAACAAAACGAATTTGTCTTTGTAAAAAAGCTGCAACTGCTACTTCATTTGCTGCATTTAATACAATAGTTGCTGTTTGACCTGCTAAACAAGCTTCTATAGCTAATTTAAGGCACGGATATTGTTTATAGTTTGGTTTAGTAAAAGTCAAAGCTTTTATTTGTGTAAAATCAATTGGCGTTACTCTTGAATTGATGCGGGTAGGCCATCCCATGCTGTATGCAATTGGTGTACGCATATCAGGTAAACTTAATTGTGCTAGTACACTACCATCGCAATAACGCACCATAGAATGAATAATTGATTGGGGATGAATTAATATTTCTATTTGAGTATCACTAGCATTAAATAACCAACGAGCTTCAATGTATTCAAGACCTTTATTCATCATTGTAGCTGAATCAACGGAAACTTTACGTCCCATTAACCAATTAGGATGTGTACAAGCTTGATCTGGAGATACGCTAGTTAAATCAGTAAGTGGAATGTCACGAAAAGGACCACCAGAACCTGTAAGAAGAATTGAGTCAATACCATTTTCTTTTAATTTAGCATACCCTAACTGTTGTTGTACAGATAAAGGTAAAATTTGGAAAATAGCATTATGTTCGCTATCCACTGGTAGTAATTGAGCTTTATATTGACGTGCAGCTTCCATAAATAAACGACCACATGTAACAAGTGATTCTTTATTAGATAGCATTACAGTTTTACCGGCGCAAATGGCAGCAAGTGTTGGTTGTAGACCAGAAACACCAACAATAGCAGCCATAACTATATCAACTTCATCAAGCACTGTAAGTTCGCAAGCAGCTTGAACACCGTAAAATACTTCAGTACGAACATTAATTTCTTGTAACTTAGTACGTAGTTCCTTAGCAGATGATTCATCTAACATCGCTGCATAGCGCGGTTGAAATTGCTTACACTGTTGTGTCATTAATGCTACATTTTTACCGGCAACTAAAGCTGTAACAGCATAATAATTCTTGTTTGCTGCTACCACTGCTAAAGTACTAGTACCAATTGATCCAGTAGATCCAAGTAGAGTTAATCGCTTCATAACATATCTCTTTCATAAGCTATCTCTATTGAAGTTATAGATACCAAATGAAGTTATAGATACCAAATTACCGTAGATATAATATAATATTGCTAAATACTTCAAAAAAATTAATTGCTAAATATACATTGGTACAATTAAAAATCCATTAATTCTTTTTCTTTATTTACTAGTTCACTATCAATATATTTGATTTTTTTATTTGTTATTTTTTGTATCTCTTCTTGCATACGATGCTCTTCATCTTCGCTAATTGCTTTATGTTTTAATAATTCTTTAATCTTATCATTGGAATCACGGCGAATATTACGCAAAGAAACACGGCATGATTCTGCTTCTCCTCGAACAAATTTTACTAAATTTTTGCGGCGTTCTTCAGTTAATGTAGGTAAAGGAATACGTATATCATGACCATCAGAATTTGGATTAAGGCCAAGATTAGATGAAATGATCGCTTTCTTGACTAAAGGACTTAATGATCTGTCAAAAATATTAACTCTAAGAGTACGTGGATCTTCTATAATAATGTTAGCTAATTGGCGAATAGGAGTTAATGTGCCGTAGTACTCAATCATAATACCATCAAGCATTGAAGGTGAAGCTCGACCAGTATGTACTTTTTTCATGTTTATTTTTAATGATTCTAAACATTTATCCATTCGTTTTTCAGTATCTTTTTTAATATCATTAATCACGTTAAAAGCCTTACATTTAATTTATTACTAGCCATTTTCCAATGAAAATGGAATTGATAAAATCAATTTTTATGAGTTCATATTATATAATGCTAAAGTATAATGGTTAAGAAATAAAAGATAAATTTATTAATCATAGTCTTATTAAAAATAGATTTTTATTTTTTATATTTTAAATTATTAATGAGTAATTAAAGTACCTTCTAGTTCACCCATTACCATACGACGTAATGCACCAAGTTTATTTATATTAAATACTCGAATTGGTAGTTTATGATCTCGTGCTAGTGTAAAGGCAGCTAAATCCATTACTTTAAGTTCTTTATCTAGCACTTCAGAATAAGTTAATTTAACATATAATGTTGCATCTGGATTTTGTACGGGATCAGAAGAATATACTCCGTCAACTTTAGTAGCCTTCAGTACTACATCTGCTTTAATTTCAATACCTCTAAGACAAGCAGCAGAATCAGTAGTAAAAAAAGGATTTCCAGTACCAGCAGAAAAAATTACAACACGATTATTACGTAATAGACTAATTGCTTCTGCCCAGCTATAGTTATCACATACACCATTTAATGGAATAGCAGACATCAATCTTGCATTAACATATGCACGATGTAAAGCATCACGCATAGCTAGACCATTCATTACTGTTGCCAACATACCCATATGGTCACCAACAACACGATTCATTCCTGCTTGTGCTAATCCCAAACCACGAAATAAATTACCTCCACCAATAACTATACCAACTTGAATTCCTAGCTCAACCAGTTCTTTAACTTCTTGTGCTATACGGTCAAGCACAATAGCATCAATACCAAAACCTTTATTACCTTGCAGTGCTTCACCACTTAATTTTAGTAAGATACGATGATATACAGGCTTTGCCTTGGTGGCCATAGTAATACATTCTTCCTAGCTGATATGATAAATAAAAAATTAAATCTAATTTATTATCCGTTTAAATAAGCAAGAAAAATATTGAAATGAAACTAAAAAATATCAAACCAAAAACATCATTTAAAAGAACTGCTTTTTGCAGTTCTTTTAAAAATTAAGCGTGTGTAAATAAAGCAGTAGATTTTATTACAGAATCAGGCTCAATTTTTTCAATACCTTCACCTATTTCAAAACGAATAAAATTAAGGACATCAGCATTCTTTTCTTCTAGTGCTTGACCAACTGTTTTACTTGGATTAATAACAAAGATTTGACCTTTTAAAGATACTTCTCCAATAAACTTTTTCATACGACCTTCAACCATTTTTTCTGCAATTTTTTTGTTTTTTCCAGATTGCATAGCAATATCTAACTGAACTTGGTATTCTTTTTCAAGTACTTCATTAGATACATCTTCTGGTTTTATAAATTCTGGTTTACTAGCTGCAATATGCATTGCAATTTGTTTACTTAATTCTTTATTTGCATTTTTAGTAGAAACTAAAACGCCAATACGTGTACCATGTTCATAACTATTTAGTTCAATACCTTCTAAAATAGCAATACGGCGAATATTGATGTTCTCACTAATTTTTGCAACTAATGCAATATGTTCTTCTTCAAAATAGGATTTTAAATATTCTATATCACTGATTTTTTGGTGAACGGCAACATTTAAAACTCTATCAATAAAAGCTTTAAAACTATTATCTTTTAATACAAAATCAGTCTGACAATTAATTTCCAAAATTACTGCATAACCGTTAGCAATTTTAGTTTTTATTATTCCATTAGCAGTAATATTACCTAATTTTTTAGCTGCTTTGATTGCACCAGATTTTCGCATTTTATCAATAGCTAGTTTTATATCACCATTTGATTCAATTAATGCTTTTTTACAATCCATTATTCCTGCGCTAGTACGTTCACGCAATTTTTTTACTAATGCAGCAGTAACTTCAGCCATTCTAAAATCCTCGATTTATATTAATTATTTTTATATATTTTTACATTATAAAAAAATTATAAAAAATTTGTTCTTTATAATGCTAACTATGATTGAAGCAAATTCAGTAGATGAAATAAATAAATCTACATTAAAAAACTTACTTTAAATTTTATACATATAATTTAATTTTAAGGGATTTTAAACAAAGAAAATTATATTCATCAATATTTTTAGCAGTATTATCTTAAGGATACTTCTTTAGTTTGATGATAATCAGAAATATTTTGTTTTAAGTGACCTTCACGTATTGTCTGTGAAACAGCCGTTAGATATAAGCTTACAGCACGTATTGCATCGTCATTACCTGGAATAACAAAATCAACTCCATCTGGATTAGAGTTAGTATCAACAATAGCAAAGACTAAAATACCTAAGTTATTTGCTTCTTTAATTGCAATATGTTCGTGATCTACATCAATAACAAATAACGCTTCTGGTAAACCACCCATATCTTTAATACCACCTAAACTGTTTTCCAATTTGGCCATTTCACGATTGCGTATCAAAGCTTCTTTTTTAGTCAATTTATTAAAAGTACCATCTTGAAATTGTTTTTCTAAATCTTTAAGACGTTTGATTGATTGACGAACTGTTTTCCAATTAGTTAACATGCCACCTAACCAACGGTAGTTAACAAAAAACTGATTACAACTTAATGCATAATCTTTTATAGCTAAAGCAGCCGCACGTTTAGTACCTACAAAGAGAATTTTTCCTTTATAAGTAGCTATTTTATTTAATTCAGTTAAAGCTAAATTAAACATCAAGACAGTTTTTTCAAGATTAATAATATGAACTTTATTACGTGTACCGAATATGAATGGTTTCATTTTCGGATTCCAATAACGAGTTTGATGACCAAAATGAACACCAGCTTTAAGCATATCGCGCATGGAGAAAGTTGCCATGATTACCTCATACTTTTATTTTAGGATTTTATTGTACATGTAACTTATACAAACGATTTTTTTCGAAACATCGTGCCATACGTATCGATACATGTATACTTGAGTATATTATTAATTACTAATAAAATATTTATACAGTTTTTAGATTTTATAAAATAAATAATATAAAATGATTAAAAACCGTTAGCGCGTTTATACCATAATGTTTATAAACAAACCAATAATTGTTAACGCTAAAAACTTAAAAGTATTCTAAGTTGATAGCACATTATTGATTATATATATAATACAAAAAATCTTACTATTTTAGTATTAAGTAATTGCGGATTAATTTTATGACTATTTTAATTAAAACACCTGAAGAAATACAGAAAATGCGCGTTGTAGGACGTTTAGCTGCTGAAGTATTAGAAATAATTGGTCCGTATGTTGTTCCTAATGTTACTACAAATGATTTAGACCGTGTTTGTTATGAACATATCACTAATAAACAACATGCAACTTCAGCTTGCCTTGGTTATCATGGCTTTCCAAAATCTGTTTGTATTTCTGTAAATGAAGTAGTATGTCATGGTATTCCAAGTGATAAACATATTCTAAAAGATGGAGACATTGTTAATATAGATGTCACAGTTATTAAAGATGAATATTACGGTGATACTTCAAAAATGTTTATTGTTGGACAACCTACTTTCATGAGCAAAAAATTGTGTCAAGTTACTCAAGAAAGCCTTTATATAGCATTACATTTAATAAAACCTGGAATTCGTTTACGTGAATTAGGTTTTATAATTCAAAAACATGTTGAATCTCAAAATTTTTCTGTAGTACGTGAGTATTGTGGCCATGGTATAGGTAAAAATTTTCACGAAGAACCTCAGATATTGCATTATGATGCAGATGATGGTGGTGTAATATTACAAGCAGGTATGACCTTTACCGTTGAACCAATGGTTAACATAGGAAATTACCAAATTTGTATAATGAAAGATGGTTGGACAGTAAAAACAAAAGACCGTAGCTTATCTGCTCAATACGAACATACCATTTTAGTAACAGAAAGTGGATGTGAAATTTTTACTCTACGTGCAGAAGAGACTATTCCAGCAGTTCTAAAAAACGTTATTTAATTATAGTAAAAGTAAGTTTAAATTATATATATGATTTAAAAATTATATTTTGAAGAAACAATGTTTTTATAAAAAAATTTAAATATTTTTTTTATTACAATTATAAGTTTATAAAGTAACTATAATTTTAGGTAAATCTCTACTAACATAGAATATATATTTTTCATATGTTCAATAATTTTACTTTTAATGCTATATGCTTATAACTAACTTTATTATCCTTCATGAAGGATATATATTATTTAACATATAATTAAATTGAGATTAAATTATATCAGATTATAAAAAAATATTTAAATAAAACATATTGAAATTGTAATTTATAGCAAAATTTGTCTTTGTTATTTATATAATAGATAATTATATATCTACTTAATTTACAATTACAGACTAATATAAGAATAAAAATTACTATTTTTTTATTTTAAATATATAAATTTTTATTATTAAAAATATTAATAATATATTTTTTTGATATAAAATATATTATTAATATAAATATATTTTTTATAAAAATTATTAGATTATTTATATAATTTTAGGTTTAAATATATTATTAACTAGCATAAATATCAAAATAAAATCAAGTTATTGATATCTCCTACCTATCTATTAAACTTAATAAATTAAATTATTTAAAACTAAAATTAATATCTATTTTCTATGATTTAGGAAATAATAATGCAACAATTACAAAAAATTATTGAAAATGCTTTTGAGCATCGTGCTAATATCACATCAATGAACTTTGATAATAAAACGTATGATGCTATTCATAAAGTTATTTATTTGCTAGATAAAGGTAAACTTCGTGTATCTGAAAAAAAAAATGGTAGATGGATAACTTATCAGTGGTTAAAAAAAGCAGTATTACTTTCATTTCGTATAAATGAAAATAAAGTAATAAAAGGTAATGAAACTTGTTTTTATGATAAAATACCAATGAAGTTCGCAAATTGGAATGCAGAACATTTTAAGAAAGCAGGTCTACGTGTAGTCCCATTAGCAATTGTTCGTCAAGGTGCATTTATTGCTCATAATACTGTATTAATGCCATCATACGTTAATATTGGAGCATATATTGATGAAGGTAGTATGATTGATACTTGGGCTACTGTAGGTTCATGTGCACAAATTGGTAAAAATGTACATCTTTCAGGCGGTGTTGGCATTGGTGGTGTTTTGGAACCACTACAATCTAGCCCAACTATTATTGAAGATAATTGCTTTATTGGTGCTCGTTCTGAAATTGTTGAAGGTGTTGTAGTAGAAGAAGGTTCTGTAATTTCTATGGGTGTTTATATAGGTCAAAGCACTAAAATTTATGATCGTGAGACTGGAAAAATTAATTATGGCCGTATACCGGCAGGTTCAGTAGTTGTTTCTGGTAATTTACCATCTAAAAATGGCAATTACAGTCTTTACTGTGCAGTTATTGTAAAAAAAGTAGATACCAAAACACGTAGTAAAACTAGTATAAACGATTTACTACGTTCTTTTGATTAAATACTATTTCTTAAAAATTAAATATTTACTGTATGATATATTTATCATTAGTATTATAAATAATAGTGTTATTTCGTTCATAATATTTAATTATCAAAATAATGAAAATATCAGTCAATATAATAATCGTAAATTAATATATACATCCTTGTAAATTTTATTTTAGAAAGTAAAAAAAACAGGTAAACTTATGAAAATTAATATAGCATCTTAAATTAAGCAACAAATATAAATATTCTTAAAATATTTCATATTTTAATGTATTTAATAATTAGTTTATTTTTACCTTTATTTTTACTGTAAGCGTGTTAATGAATTAATAAAGTAAATTATTTACTGCATAATTAAATATATATGAGTATCTCCACGCTTTATCTTAATCGCTAATACAGTCGGTTTTTTATTAAGAATTTTACGCAGCGTCGCTAAATTCATGACTGGCGTTTGATTAATAGAAATGATGAAATCACCTTTTTTAAAGCCGATACGATCAGCGGCACTACCAATTTTAACTTTATCGATGCGCAAACCTTTATATTTATTATGAGGATTACTAAATTCGGCTCCTTCAATACCAATAT
Source organism: Pantoea sp. Aalb (assembly GCF_009829985.1). Lineage (NCBI taxonomy): Bacteria > Pseudomonadati > Pseudomonadota > Gammaproteobacteria > Enterobacterales > Erwiniaceae > Pantoea > Pantoea sp. Aalb. The sequence goes on along the minus strand of NZ_SZZU01000001.1, from coordinate 107,283 downwards.
ATATTTTAGATAACTTTATCTTATCTTTAGCACTTTGTTGTAATTGAACCCTTACCTGAAGTAATTTACCATCACGTAGTAATCCTAAATATAATTTAGCACCTATAGGTAATGATCCTACTTCAGCACGTAGTGATGCAAAACTACTTAGTGGTTTACTATTAATTGATATTATTACATCACCAGCTTTAACTCCAGCTTTCCTAGCTGCAGATTTTGGTAATACTTGACTTACAAATGCACCACGTTGTGCATTCACTTTCATGGCTTTTGCTAATTCAGAATTTAATTCTGTACCTAAAATTCCTAGTTCACCACGTTTTACTTTTCCATATTCTACCATTTGATTTATTAAATTCTTTACCATTGAACTAGGAATAGCAAACCCTATACCAATGTTACCGCCATCTGGTGCTAATATTGCGGTATTTATACCAATAAGCTCACCATTTAAATTTACTAATGCACCACCAGAGTTACCGCGGTTAATTGCTGCATCTGTTTGAATAAAATTTTCATAATTATCTATATTTAAGCCACTACGACCTAATGCAGAAATAATACCCGCTGTTACCGTTTCACCTAAACCATAAGGATTTCCTATTGCTACAGTATAATCACCTACACGTAGGTTAGTAGAATCAGTAATCTTAATAGCAGTTAGGTTTTTTGCATTTTTTAGTTGAATTAATGCTATATCTGATTGTGGATCTTTACCAAGAATCCTAGCATCATAATGGCGTCCATCAATAAGTTGTACTTGTATTTTAATAGCATGATCAACAACATGATTATTTGTAACCACATATCCTTTCTCTGCATTAACTACTACACCTGAACCAAGGACGCGGAATCTTTGTTGATGTGTATTACTGTAATCATCATCATCATCATCATCATCGCCATCTTGGCAAAAAGGAGAACCTTGAAATGGTGAGCCATCTTGACAAAAAGGAGAATTTTCACCAAAAAAACGCTGGAATTGCTGTGGTATACGTGGTGTTTTAACTATAGTTCTTCCTTCAACACTAATACTGACAACAGAAGGCATAGCTTTTTCTAACATAGGTGCTAAACTTGGTAATGGTCGATTTGAAAAAGAAATTGGCTCCATTGCAAATATACTGACAGGGATTAACACTATGCTTAAATTAAGCGCTAGTGCACTTAATATTACTGTACTTTTTTTCATTAGTTTGTGTCTCATTTAAAATTTACAGCTAAACTATTTTAATTGGTTGATAAAGATAACATTTAATTTTTAGCATTAAGTTCCTAGCTAAACGTAAGTATCCATTAAAGTAAAATTTATTACTCAAGATACAATATTCATCCTAATTATTTGTTATGTTACTGCTTGCATCGAATACAGGATGATAATAATGCTCCTACTACAGCACATATGTTAATCCTTATTATGTTTAAATCATTAAGGTGTATATTTTATTAATAGACTTTACAACACTTCTTTATAAATTTTTAAAATATAAAATACCTTTATTTTAATTAGATACCTCATACTTCAGTAGGGAATAATCCTTTATTAAAGTTTAATTGAAATACAGCATAGATGTATTAATAAAGAGTTATAAAACTCTATTAATTTTTTTAATGATATAATATTACATATTAACCGCTTCAGTTCATACCAAAGTAGTCTTTAATAAGAAGCTGTTATTTTGAATAATTTAAATGAACTTTTTATATTTAACATAGTACTCTAGATAAAGCTTATATTTTAGTTACAAGTCTTTTTAAGAAAAGTAAATAAATATATATAATTTTCAGATCAACATATTTAAACATTAAAATTACCTATTTTAATTAAAAAATATTCTATTTTTAACTGATTTCTAGTCTTTATCTATATTAAGATTTAAAGAATTATTATAATTCACTGAAATTTAATGTACTAAGTAAATAATTATAAAAAACTTTTATATAAAAAGATATTTTTTTGATTACTAAAAAATATTTAAGAGATTTATAAATAAAAAAAATAATTAATCTTTAAATAAATAATAATTTTTCTTTAGTTTTTACTTTTCACATAAATATGGTATTTATTAATATTTAATTAAATATAATCTTAATTATTTCATGAATTCATTAAATATATCTATAATTATCACTATGTTAGTTAACTTAACATTAATATTTCCCTAATATAAACACTTATTTAGTAAAATTAATTTACAGTAATATGATATGTATCAAATGAATTAATTGAACATTCCAATTTTAAAAATTTTGATATTTTCAATTAATCATTATACACATAAATAATATGTGTATAGTTAAAATCTATATTTTTTATCTTAATTTTAAGATTATTTATTTATATAATTTATTAATTTATAAATTATATATTATTACATAAATTTTTAATTACATATTCATGTATATTTATTCAATATAATATTATTCGTCATTATTTAGATCATGTAGTTAATTAATTAAGTATTTATGTAATATACGTATATAATATATTTTCAGTACTTTTATTTATAAAAAATGGTCTAATATATCACGTATGTATTATATATGTATGTTAAATACGGTTATTAATATTATAATATAATTAATTGAATTTAAAGTTAAAGTTAAGTATAAAATCAATATAATTATATATATTAAAGTATTTATTTTTTTTATATATAAAATTAAAAATATTAAAATATATCATTAATTTAAATTAATAGGTAATAAATATTAGTTTGATATTTTTATCAAAATAAATTAGGATGTATTATATGAACATATATCCTTTAAAATTAGTATTCATTATTTTTACGGTGAATTACTCTTCAATAAAAAAATCATATCAATAAGATTTGAATAAATTATGTTTACAATAGGAATTATTGGCGCAATGGAACAGGAAATAATGCTATTGCGTGATAGAATTCAAAATTCTCAAACATTAATATTATATCAATATACAATTCATATAGGAGTTTTAAATGATGTTAATATTGTGCTTTTAAAATCTGGAGTTGGTAAAACTGCTGCAGCAATTAGTACTACTTTACTAATATCTGTATTTAATCCAAAGATAATTATTAATATTGGCTCTGCTGGATTATTAGTACCAACGTTACATATAGGTGATATTATCATATGCGATGAAATGTGTTATCACGATGTCGACGTCACATCTTTTGGATATCAACTTGGTCAAATACCAGACTATCCTAAATCATTTTTTTCCGATAAAAAGCTAGTTTTTTTAGCTGAACAAGTAATTAAAAAACTTAACTTACATGCAGCTACAGGCCTTATTGTAACTGGAGATGCTTTCATTAATGATAATAAGATTTTAAAAAGAATTCGCAATAATTTTCCACAAGCAATTGCTGTAGAAATGGAAGCAACATCTATTGCTCAAGTATGTTATCAATTTAACATTCCGTTATTAGTGATACGTGCAATATCCGACCTTGCTAATCAGCAATCTAAACTTGATTTCACAAAATTTCTTAATTTATCAGTTCAACAATTTTCCTTAGTAGTTGAAAAAATTTTAAAAACCTGTTATTTGATTAAATCTCATTAAAATCTAAATAATTTTAATAATCTTGAATAAGATTATATTAATTAAGTTTTAAATGCTTTTCTACAATTATTTTAAGAGTAGTGTACCATAAAAATCTATTAATATGGTTAAATAAATATTTTTTTAATCGCTATATATATAAATAAATATTCTTTATATATTAAAAGAAGAACCACAACTACAAGTAGTTTTTGCATTAGGATTATTGACAATAAAACGAGAGCCATTTAACCCTTCAGTATAATCTACAGAGCCACCAATAAGATATTGTAAGCTAACAGGATCTATAACTAAAAATACTCCTTGTTTTTCAACAATAACATCTCCTTCCATTATTGAATCATCAAAACTAAAAACATATTCGAATCCACTGCAGCCTCCACCAGCTATATGAATACGTAATTTAAGTAATGGATTTTTTTCTTTTGTAATTAAACTTTTAACTTTTTTAGCTGCTACATCTGTAAATTGTACAGGAAATGTTCTTAAATTATTATTCATTCCTATTCCTATTTAAAGATTAAATTGAAAAATAATCTATATTAATAATCATCTAGATAATTAATATAATCAAGTAATGGTATTTAACATCAAGTTATTTTTTATATGTATTTATAAAATTTTATTTATTAAATAAACAATTTTGCTACAAGATCAATAATATAAATTATTATAGAAATAATTTAAAATGAATAAATTAGAAAACCTATATTTTAAAGTAAAATATCTGGTTCCTAGTGATGTCACTTTACCAGTACGATTTTTTATTGGTATAAGTCATTCACTACTTTTTGTTAAAAATACAGATGGTCATTATCTATATGATCTTGATGATAAAATGTACATAGATCATATTTGTTCATGAAGTTCGATACTATAATTGCATAATAATATTACGATGCGTAAGCATTATTTTAAGCGACATAATATGAATTACGTTTTGGTGCTACAATAAAAATATAGATAAAAATGGTTGAACTACTGTGCAAATTAATATCAAGTATGTATATTCTCACAATAGGAATTCTAGAACTTAATCTACTATGAGTATAATTCGTCTAGTTCGTGAATTTACTAATCCTAATAAAATTATTAAATTTGAAGGATGCTATAATAATCATGTTTATTATGTAATTTTTAAAACTGAATGAATCAACTCACTGATTTTAAATTAACTATCATCAATTAGTATACTTATAGGTTTTGTAAAACATGCTTTAATTTTTATTTATTTTGCATTTATAATGATCTATTTTCTGTACAAGCTACATTAAAAATATTCTAATGTTATTGCTTATATTATTATTCAACCAATAAATAACAGTCAATATGAACTACATCCCGTCATAAATAGATTTCTTGCATGGAGTACTTATCTTATGTAATGAATCTAATACACTTTTAATTATAGCAAAGTTATCACTAGATTTTTTATTGATATATGTGGAGTGCAATCTTACTATAAGTAGTTACTCTAAATATCACTTGTCTTAGTAAATAATTGGAAGTAGTTTGCCAATTGATGCTTTTAGTGGATAACGTGATATAGATTATAGATATATAAAGAGATTTGTTTTTTTCATTTTTTAATGTTAAAAAAAGGTATATATCTAGCATCTTCTGCTTTTGAATCTAACTATTGATACATCTCGTCGCTGTTTTGTATTATTATAATAATCTATATATAATGTTTTGAATCTTTTATACCTTTTGAATAAATATCAATGTTTTATTTAGTAGTCAATTTAATTGAACTGAATAAAAATTCATATAATTTAAAAAAATTAGTCGTTATTTAAAATAGAAGTATTACGAATCCAACCACTGCCAGATGTATTGATATTTTTTTGTTTTTCTTTTTCAAGATTTTCTTTTTTGTGACATAGTTGACTAGGGTCTAATGTCCATATTGGAAGTTCACGCCAATAATTATTATTAGTATCAGTACATAAAATATCACCTTCAAAATTAACTTTCATTTGGATAATATCTTCAGGCGGTATCAATATTAATGGTGTAGGTGTTTGATTTTCAAGGTAACGACGATAAATTTGCATAGCCCCACTCGCACCATATAATTTCGAACTTTGATTATTATCACGACCAACCCAAGTAATTACTACTTCTTTACCATCAATACCAGCAAACCAACTGTCAATTAAATTATTAGTTGTACCAGTTTTTCCTGCTAAATAAGCATTAGGATAATTTATTCCTAATGAGCGAGCAGTTCCATGATGTACTACTTGTTGCATAGTATATAATGTTAGATAAGCTACTTGTGCAGGTTCAATACGTTTTGAATATGGTAAACTACGATATAATACTCTTCCATTTTCATCAACTACTGAACGCACTGTTGATAATTCAGCTCGTTTACCTCCACTCGCAATTGATTGAAATACTTGTGTTACTTCAATAGGAGTCAAATTGATTGAACCAAGTAACATAGCTGGTATAGGATGAACTTCACTCTCTGGTACTCCAAGTTTAATCCAAGTATCTACCACAGAATTTAATCCTAATTCCATACCTAAATTTACTGTTGGAACATTCATTGAATTAGTCAATGCATCTACTAACATCACTTTACCTTTAAAAAGATGGTCTTCATTCATAGGCTTCCAAAAAGTACCATTAGACTGTTTAATCGAAATAGGTTCATCTTTAATTAAACTATTAAGTCGATAACTATTTGGCTTACTAAGAGCAGTTAAATAGGTTGCTGGTTTAGCTAATGATCCAATTGAACGACGAGCTTTTAAAGCACGATTATACCCCGCAAAATTTGGATTTGCACCACCTATAATGGCATGTATTTCACCATTAAAACGATCAACAACTACCATAGCTGTTTCTAGGTCCTTTAAACCATATTGTTGTTTTAGTATAGGGATTCCTTCTTGTACTGCTTTTTCTGCAGCATTTTGTAAAATTGGATCTAATGTAGTAAAAATTCGCATGCCAGAAAGATTTTTTCTCTTATTATTAAGCTTTAATTGTAATTCTTTACGTACCATTTGCATAAAAGCTACTTGTGAACTTATCACACCACCTTTTAGTTCTACTTTAAGAGGACGAGTAGAAAGAATTGTATATAATGCTTTATCTATTATATAATGCTTTTCCAATAAATGTAATACCAAATTACGGCGCTCTAATGCTAATTTATGATTATGCCATGGATTATACAATGATGCACCTTTAACCATTCCTACTAGCATTGCTTGTTGATCAATACTTAATTCATTTATTGGTCGTCCAAAATAGTATAAACTTGCTAATGGGAATCCTCTAATTTGATCTTTACCATCTTGCCCAAGATAAACTTCATTAAGATAAAGTTCTAGTATATGATCTTTAGAATAGCTTGCATCTAATATCATTGCCATATAGGCTTCACGAGCTTTACGCCATAAAGAACGCTCATTAGAAAGAAAAAGATTTTTTACCAACTGTTGTGTTAAAGTACTTCCTCCTTGTACTGCATGCCCTGCGTTAATATTAGCCAAAAACGCACGAATAATTGAATGTAAGCTTATTCCATCATGATTATAAAAATGATTATCTTCAGTAGTAATTAGTGTATCTATTAGTAGATCAGGAAAACCTGAACGAGGTACAAATAAACGTTGCTCGCTATTAGGTGACTGTAGCATGGTTATTAAACGTGGATCTAAACGAAATAAAGCAAAATCACGACCAGTATCAAGGTTTTTAATTTTTATTAGTTGATTTTTTTTAAAAACCATACAAGCATAAACTTGTCCTTCTTTACTATCAAAAAAATCAAATGCACGACGTAGCAAGTAAATTGCATTATCTTTAACAACAAACTCACCTGGCTGTTTAATATGAGATACTTGTCTATATTGTATACCTTGTAATAAGGCAATCATATTATTTTGAGTATATAATATACCAGGTTCAACGTTTATCATACGACCGTAAACAACTGCTGGTAATTGCCATACCTTACCGTCTATACGTTTATGAATTTCAGAATAAAGATAAAATCCCCAAACCAATATAATAATTAAAATAAAAACTAAAGAAACTTTAAATAAGCAAATTAATGGCCAGTATTTACTTCTTAACAGATTTTTTTGTTGAGATTTAAACAACACTAAATATGTCTCCTAATCCCATTTAAAATCATTTAAATAAATTATTAACAATAATTTATTGTAATCGTAGATTACAATACTAACATTTATGAAATTAAATCTTTTATTAATTAATACTTAAATAATAGCCAAACTAATAGTTAATCATATTAGTTGATAAAAATTTATGTATTAAATTAATCATAATTAGTATAGATTAATTATTTAATGAATAAATTAAATTTAGTTACTTAGATAACAATATATATTTAATTAGTTTTTAAGAAATTAATTGTAATATCTTTTATATTTTAAATAAATGAACTAATAAAAAACTTATAATGAAATTTTGATTTTTATTTCTTATAAAACTAAATATTAATTTTTATAGTGTATAGGATAAAATATACAGAAAAATATTAAATTCATATAATCACTTAACTATTCTAATGCTTTCACTAAATTTAATAATAATTAAAAAAATATATAATTTTATTGTAAATACAATGTTTACAATATATACATTTTTTTTAACAGTATCTATTATTAACTAAGTAAATTAAATTTAATGTATGAATTGCTAACTTTTATGACTTCTGTTATTTATAGCGGTCTGTTTTCCCTGATGGGAATCGATAGTGTATGCGTGAGTTCTAGGAGAAACAAAATGCAACAAGGACAAAAACATAAAACATCGTCCCTAAGTATTCTTGCTATCGCTGGGGTAGAGCCATATCAAGAGCAACCAGGTGAAGAGTATATGAATAAAGCCCAGCTGAGTCATTTTCGTAAAATTCTAGAAGCTTGGCGTAATCAACTTAGAGACGAAGTAGACCGTACTGTATTATATATGCAAGACGAAGCTGCTAATTTTCCAGATCCAATAGATCGTGCAGCTCAAGAAGAAGAGTTTAGTTTAGAATTACGTAATAGGGATCGGGAACGTAGACTCGTAAAAAAAATTGAAAAAACTCTAAAAAGAGTAGATGATGATAACTTTGGATATTGCGATTCATGTGGTATTGAAATTGGTGTTCGTCGTCTCGAAGCACGTCCTACTGCGGATCTTTGTATTGATTGTAAAACATTAGCAGAAATTCGTGAAAAACAAATGGCAGGTTAGTAACTATAAAAACCGTAGCTTAGTTACGGTTTTTATATAAGCTTATTATATAATAAGTAATATTAATATGATATAGATAATAAAATATTTTGATATTCTTAATTTTAGTTTTTTATAATTTGAATATATCAAATTATAAATATTAAAAATATTTTAAAAAATAAAAAATATGATTTCTGAGCACTTCATAAAAAATTATGATTATTTAATGATTTTACTAATAATAATTTCATCACTCTTTTAAAGAGTGTAATAAGTTCGTAACTTATACTATTATTTTTTCGTAGAGACTGCAACGTGATGAATATGAATAGACGTATAAAAAAATATCGTCTAAATAAATGAAAAATAAAAATGTTATGACTCTCATTCCTAAAGAAAGTCACAAAATATCACGAAAAGATATTAGCAAAAATGCTTTAAAAGTACTCTATAGATTGGATAAAGCAGGATACGAAGCCTATTTAGTTGGTGGTAGCGTACGTGATTTATTATTAGGAAAAAAACCAAAAGACTTTGATATTACAACTAATGCTACACCTGAACAAATGTATCAGTTATTTCGTAATTGTCGCTTAGTTGGTCGTCGTTTTCGTTTAGCCCACGTAATATTTAATTCAGAAATAATTGAAGTGGCTACATTTCGTGGGTATACTCAAACTCAAAAAAAAAATATATTCAATACAAATATATCCCATCGTAGTAAAAATGAAATGTTAATTTATGAAAATACTTTCGGTTGTATTGAAGACGATGCACAACAAAGAGATCTTACTATTAACAGTTTATATTATAACTTAATAGATTTTACTATACGTGATTACGTTAATGGTATACACGATTTACAAACTAGAACTATACGTCTTATTGGTGATCCAGAAACTCGTTATCGGGAAGATCCAGTACGCATGCTACGAGTAGTACGTTTTGCTTCAAAACTCAATATGAATATTGCTACTGAAACAGCTAAACCAATTCCTCGTCTAGTAACAATATTATTAAAGGATATTCCACCATCTCGTTTATTTGAAGAATCTCTTAAATTATTGCAGGATGGTTATGGTGTACGTACCTATCATATGATGCGAAAATATAAATTATTCCAATCATTATTTCCAATTTTAGCTTGTAGTTTTACTGAACAAGAAGATAGTAAAATAGAGAAAATGCTAGTGGAAGTACTTAAAAATACTGATAAACGTATTAATAAAGCCATGAGAACAAACCCAGCTTTTTTATTCGCAGCGATGTTCTGGTATCCATTATTAGAGTTAACTACTAAAATCTTAAAGAATACTAAATTAATCTATTATAATGCCTTTGTATTAGCAATGAACGAAACACTAAATAAAGTTTGTAAAACTATAGCAATTCCTAAACGTATTACTACATTAATTCGAGAGATATGGCAATTACAGTTACGAATGTCTCTTCGCAATAGTAAACATGCATGGAAGTTAATAGAACATGTAAAATTTCGAGCGGCTTATGATTTATTAAAATTACGTGCTGATATCGAAAATAACATAGATTTACAACGATTAAGTCAATGGTGGAATGAATTCCAAACAGCTATATTAACACAACAAAAAAATATGCTAAATATATTAGATTTAGATAAAAATTATTGCTCAGATAAGAAAGTATACAATGTAATCAATCATTCTAGTAGATCAAGTATTATTGATCATAATCCATAATCCATAATCCATAATCCATAATCCATAATGAATCGTGTTTATCTTTCTTTAGGAAGTAATTTAGCAAATCCATTAAAGCAAGTTTATTCAGCCTTAGCTGCTATTAATGCCATTCCAAAAACTAATATAGTTTGCACTTCATCTTTATATCGTACTCCACCATACGGACTTCAAAATCAACCAGATTTTTTAAATGCAGCCGTTGCTTTAGATACCACACTCAAACCAGAAATACTACTCAATCATATACAACGTATTGAATTAGAACATGGACGTATACGCAACAATAATTCAAAAAATTGGGAAGCTCGTACTCTTGATCTTGATATCATGTTATTTGGGAAAAAAGTTATTAATACACCTAGATTAACTATCCCACATTACGATATGTATAATCGTGCTTTTATGCTAGTACCATTAGTAGAAATTATGCCAAAGTTATCTTTATTAAATGGAATAACGGTAGAACAATTACTCGCTAAGCTGGATAGTAGTGCTATTTCTCTTTGGGTTGAATAGCTAAATATTAATTATAAAAAATTATACATTGATATATGTACATGTAACTTTTTTATTAAAATATTTTAGTAAATTCTATCTATCAAAAAATAATGGAGCCTACAATGAAATTTATAACTTTATCTCATTTACGTCAGTTAAAAATCGAAGGTAATAAATTTGCTAGTTTAACAGCTTATGATTTTAGCTTTGCCCGTTTATTTGCTAATGAAGGTATTAAAGTACTATTAGTTGGAGACTCACTTGGTATGACTATACAAGGTCATAATTCTACCTTATCAGTAACTGTAGCAGATATTGTATATCATACTGCTGCAGTGCGACGTGGTGCTCCTCGTGCCATGATAATTTCTGATTTGCCATTTATGAGTTATTCTACCCCACAACAAACTTTTAAAAATGCGGCTAAGCTTATGCGTGCCGGTGCTAATATAGTAAAATTAGAAGGAGGGAAATGGCTAGTAGAAACTGTACGTATGTTAACCGAACGTTCTGTACCTGTATGTGCCCATATTGGTCTTACACCACAATCAATTAATCTATTAGGAGGTTATAAAGTACAGGGTATTGATGAATTAAATGCTGAACGTCTACTCATGGATGCATTAGCATTAGAAGAAGCTAATGCACAGCTATTAGTACTAGAGTGTATACCGGTAAAACTAGCAGAACGTATCACTAAAGAAGTTACTATCCCCGTTATCGGTATTGGTTCAGGTAATGTTACTGATGGTCAAGTACTAGTTATGCATGATGCCTTTGGCATCACTGGTGGACACATTCCAAAATTTGCTAAAAATTTTCTTCAGAAAACTGGTGATATTCGTAATGCTATTCGTGATTATATTTATTCTGTTGAAACTGGTATTTATCCAAGTGCTGAACATAATTTCAAATAACATAGAGGAGATGTACAGTGCTAATTATTAAAAAATTATTTATTTTACGTCATCATATTCTTTTTTGGAAGAAACAAGGAAAACGTATCGCCTTGATTCCTACGATGGGTAACATACATAATGGTCATCTTAAAATGATAGATAAAGGTCGTAAATATGTTGATATTGTTATAGTATCAATTTTTATTAATCAATTTCAATTTGATAGTGTTGATGATTTTATAAATTATCCACGAACACTACAAGATGACTGTAATAAGTTAAATAATCAAAATGTAGATTTAGTATTTATACCTACAGAAATGGACATGTATCCTAATAAGTTAAATAACGAAACATTTGTTGAGGTACCAGGTATTTCATCTTTGCTAGAAGGAACTAAACGTCCAGGTCATTTTCGCGGCGTCACTACTATTATTAATAAATTATTTAATCTTATACAACCAGATATTGCTTGTTTTGGTGAAAAAGATTTCCAACAACTTACTATTATTCGGAAAATGGTGGCTGATATGTTTTTTAATATTGAGATTATTTCAGTACCGATAGTACGTGCTAAAGATGGTTTAGCTCTTAGTTCACGTAATAAATATCTTGATGTTAATGAGCGTAAAATAGCACCTAGATTAAATTATGTAATACAAGATATGGCTAAACAACTTATAGATGGTGTGAATATAAAAAAAATCATAAAAAAAGCAGAAATATTTTTATATCAAGAAGGATTTTTTCCAGATTCCATCGATATTTGCGATATCCAAACTTTACAACCTATTACTAATAAAAGTAAAGAAATAATAATTTTAATAACAGCATGGTTAGGTAGAACAAGATTAATAGACAATAAAATTATTGATATATCTAATTGCAATATTCAATCGCATCTTATATAGAAAAACAGTTATATAAAACAATTTTTAATATTATCATAATAAGTTATAAAATAATTCTTATTTAAAGTACTAATACTAATTAGCAAATATTTATATTTTTTGATGGCAAAAACTGCTCAATATTTTTATTCTGTATTATAAATATTTAACTTTTATTAAACTCATCTTCGTATTTTAAATTAACAATTAAGATCGTAATCCTAAACCAGTGTGAATTAAAGAATAAACTATAATATAAAATATTTTTATAAATATTAATAGTACTGATATTGTTAGCTCTAGCGATACATCATGAATTCTAAGAAATCCATAACGTAAACCACTAATCATGTAAACTAAAGGGTTTAATTTTGATATAATTTGCCAAAATGGAGGCAATAAATTTAAAGAATAAAATACACCGCCAAGATATGTTAATGGAGTCAGTACAAAAGTTGGAATCAAACTAATGTCGTCAAAAGTACGTGCAAAAACCGCATTAAGTAAACCAGCTAAGGAAAATAAAACTGCCGTTAATAGTAAAGTAATAAAAACAATAAACCATGAATAAATATGGAAAGGGACAAAAAATAATGACACTGATATAACAAGGATACCAACACAAATTCCTCTAGCTATACCACCACCTACATAACCAGCTATAATAATATGTGTAGGAACTGGTGCTACTAATAATTCTTCAATATTGCGTTGAAATTTAGCACTAAAAAATGAAGAAGCAACATTAGCATAAGAATTAGTGATGACAGCCATCATTATAAGCCCAGGAACTATAAATTCTATATAGGTGAATCCATTGATATTACCAACACGAGAACCAATTAAATTACCAAAAATAATAAAATAAAGAGTCATAGTAATGACTGGTGGGACTAAAGTTTGAATCCAAATTCGAGTAAATCTGTGGATTTCTTTACTCCAGATTCTTTTAAGTGCTATCCAATATAAACGAGTCATATTTTACTCTTATTTTTAATCTATACACTTAGTCAAACTAATAAACAGTTCTTCTAAACGATTAGTTTTATTACGCATGCTTAATACTTGTATATTCTGTAAATTTAGTTGGCTAAATACGCTATTAAGTCCTTGCTTTCTCATAACATAAACTTCTAAAGTTAAATTATCTATTAAGTGATATCTAAAACCTTTTAATTTCAGTACAACATTATGGGGTGCTAAATCAAAAATAAAAGCTTCACATTGTAATTTAGAAAGCAGCTCTTTTATTGAAGTATTTTCTATTAGCCTTCCTTTTTGAATAATTCCAACATTACGACATAGCATTTCTGCTTCTTCAAGGTAATGTGTAGTAAGAATAATGGTAGTACCTGTATCATTTAGTTCTTTTAAAAAGGTCCACATTGAACGACGTAATTCAATATCTACACCAGCTGTAGGTTCATCAAGAATCAGTAATTTTGGTTTATGCATACATGCACGAGCTACCATGAGACGGCGCTTCATTCCACCTGATAACATACGAGCAGGTTTACTACGTTTACTCCATAGATTTAATTTATTAAGGTATATTTCCGCACGAATTTTAGCTTCTTGACGTTCAACACCATAGTAACCTGCCTGATTAATTACAATCTGCATCACAGTTTCAAAAGGATTAAAATTAAAATCTTGTGGCACTACTCCAACATGTCTTTTAGCCTGAAATATATTTTTTTGTAAATCATAACCAAATATTTTTACTTTACCGCTAGATTTATTTATTAAGGAACTTACAATGCCTATAATTGTAGATTTACCTGCGCCATTAGGTCCTAACAAAGCATAAAAACTACCAATTTCTACTAATAAATTAAGACTCTTTAACGCTTGTATACCACCGGAATAGGTTTTAGTTAACCCAAAAATTTCCAGTGCATAAGTCATTGTAAACACCGTACCTTTCTATAATTATAGAATTAATTGAGAATATATTTAACATACAAAGTATCCAATAGATAATATATTTATTAAATTAATTAATAAAATTCGATAGGATATAAAATGTACTACAATAAAATACTATTTAAATCTTATTATTTTAATAAACTTATACATAATTTAAAGAATATAATTATCTACTTTTTAAAATTTTACAAATGTAATCAATTTACAAAATATAATTATATGATAATATAGTTATATTTTTCTTTATGCAGATTACTTTATGCATATTTAAAGTATATATTCTCATAAATATGAATGTATTAATTTTTTTACATTATTTTAAAATAGTAAAGTTACGTAAAATTAATATACATATAGACACTTATCCTATACATGAGAAATTAATAGTTATAACTTTCTTTTGATAATACAAAATTACTCTTCTTCTTTTTTAAAAAACAAATGAAAGAAAAAAAGAAATATTTTAGTAATGATTCTCAAATATTTTTAATTAAAATATTTTAGTTGTTTTTAATATTGATTGTAATCAACTTTAATCTATATTAATTAATAGTTTAATAATGCAGATAAGAATATATGAAAAAAATTTTTTTTGTTAATGAACATAATTCATAAGTTAGATTAACAATAATGTAAACAAAACACATAATCAATAAATTAAACATTAGCATAGTAAACTAAGCATAAAAAATTATATATTTTTTATAATGGTATAGTAAATATTACTTTTTTCGCTTTATTAGCATATTCTTTTAATTGATTAAAATTAAGATAATTATTAATATTAGTTAAATTTTTATTAAGTTTTGATATAAATTTCCAATACTCGTTAGGAGTAGGTAGCTTACCTAATAATGATGAAACTGTAGCTACTTCTGCGGAAGATAGATACACATTAGCGCCCATACCTAAACGATTAGGGAAATTACGAGTAGACGTAGAAACTACTGTTGCATTATTATTTACACGTGCTTGATTGCCCATGCAGAGTGCACATCCAGGAATCTCAATACGTGCACCACTTTTTACAAAAATATTATAATAACCTTCTTCAACTAATTGAACCATATCCATTTTAGTTGGAGGTGCTAACCACATGCGAGTTAATAATTTTTTTTTATAATTATTTAATAATTCACCAACAATGCGAAAGTGACTAATATTAGTCATACATGAACCAATAAACACTTCATTAATCTTTTCACCTTGTACATCAGATAATAAATGTACATTATCTGGATCATTTGGAACACATAAAATAGGTTCTTTTATTTCTGATAAATTAATAGTTATTATAGCAGCATAATCTACGTTTTTATCAGCTTCTATGAGATTTGGTTCTGCTAACCATGCTTTCATGTTTTTAATACGACGTTCTAAAGTAGAACGATCTCCGTAGCCTTCAAAAATCATCCATTTTAGTAATACAAGATTTGAATTAAGATATTCTATAATTGGCTCTTTATCTAATTTAATGACAGAAGCTGCTGCAGATCGTTCAGCAGAAGCATTAGTTAATTCAAATGCTTGTTCCAATTTTAATTTAGGTAACCCTTCTATCTCTATTATACGACCAGAAAAAATATTTTTTTTATTCTTTTTTTCAATAGTAAGCAAACCTTGTTTGATTGCATAAAGAGGTATAGAATGAACTAAATCACGTAAAGTAATACCTGGTTGAATTTCACCTTTAAAGCGTACTAAAACTGATTCTGGCATATCAAGCGGCATTATACCGGTTGTAGCAGCAAAAGCTACTAGTCCAGAACCTGCTGGAAAAGAGATTCCAATAGGGAAACGAGTATGAGAATCACCACCAGTGCCAACAGTATCTGGTAATAGCATACGATTTAACCAACTATGAATAATTCCATCACCAGGGCGTAGTGATATTCCTCCGCGTTGTTTAATAAAGTTAGGTAAGGTATGTTGCGTATTTAAATCAATTGGTTTAGGATAAGCAGCAGTATGACAAAAAGACTGTATAATTAGATCTGCAGAGAATTTAAGACATGCTAGATCGTTTAATTCATCACGAGTCATAGGACCAGTAGTATCTTGTGAACCAATAGAACTTATTTTTGGTTCACAATAAATACCAGGATGAATACCTTCTACATCACAAGCTCGGCCGACTATTTTTTGAGCAAGAGAGAAACCATTATTATTAATTTTCGTTATTTTTTTTCTTATAAAGATATTGCTTTCAGATGATAAACCAAGTGATTTACGGGCCTTAGAAGTTAAACTACGACCAATAATCAATGGTATACGTCCTCCTGCACGAACTGCATCTAGTATAATTTCATTTTTCAATTTAAAAGTGATTAATAATTCATCCGTATTATAAATATGTACTTCTCCTCTATATGGGTAAATATCAATAACGTCTCCCATATTTAAACAATCAACTTCTAATTCTATTGGTAAAGCTCCAGCATCTTGCATAGTATTAAAGAAAATTGGAGAAATTTTATTACCTAAACATATACCACCATTCTTTTTATTTGGAACATAAGGAATGTTTTTCCCCATAAACCAAAGAACTGAATTAGTAGCAGATTTGCGAGACGAACCAGTGCCTATTATATCTCCAACATAAGCTAATGGAAAACCTTTATTTTGAAGTCTTTGAATTTGTTTTATTGGTCCAATATAACCTGCATGATCTGGTTTGATACCTTTACGTGGATTTTTTAGCATTGATAATGCATGTAGGGGAATATCTGGTCGTGACCATGCATCTTGTGCAGGAGAAAGGTCATCAGTAGTACTTTCACCTATTACTTTAAATACAGTTACTGTAATTTTTTCTTCTAATTTCGGTCTTTTTAGGAACCACTCAGCATGAGCCCATGAACTAATAATTTTTTTAGCATAAATATTGCCATCTTTAGCTTTCTGTTCAATTTTATAAAAATTATCAAATATTAAAATTGTGTGAGAAAGAGATTCAGACGCGATTGGTGCAAATAATTCGTCATCAAGCATGTCAATAAGTCCAATAATATTATAACCTCCTTGCATAGTACCTAAAATTTCTACTGCTTTTTTACAAGTAATCAAAGGGGAATATGTGTTATTTTTTGCAATATCTATTAAGAATTTTGCTTTTATGTAAGCTGCCTCAGCAACACCAGGTGGAATTCGATTAATGATTAGATCTAGAAGAAAATTTTCTTCACCAGCTGGTGGTTTTTTCAATAATTCAGTCAACTCTTTCATTTGGCTTACATCTAATGGTTTAGGAAGAATACCCTGCGCAGCTCGTTCGGCAACATGTTTACGGTATGCTTGTAACACAATTTTTTCCTTATCTTTTTATTTTGTATCTCTTGATTTATTAAATTTTAATCTACTAAATATTTTAAAATGTTTTATTTAATAAATAATTTATGAATTAATTAGATTAATTCATAAATATAATTAATTTATTCATGAATTTATCAGTTTAATTGATAAAAAAATAGTAAAATATATAATTAGAAATATCAATATAAGATAATTATCTGCATATAACACAGAATAAATTATTTTAAAATTATTAATATTTAGTTAAAATTTTTTTATATAAAATACATTGTTAAATATTATTTAACTTTTTACTAAAAGTATTTGATAGTTATTTATTAAATAAATGATTTATATCAGTATAATTATCTATTTTTTGCTTTTGAGTTAGGTAAATCAGTTATACTACCTTTAAATAATTGAGCAGCTAAGCCAATAGATTCATGTAAAGTTGGATGAGCAGAAATTGTTAAAGCAATATCCTCTGCATCACAATTCATTTCAATTGCTAAACCAATTTGACCTAATAATTCACCGCCATTATTTCCAATAATTGCACCACCAATTATACAATTACTATCTTTATCAAAAATTAGTTTGGTTATACCTTCTGTACAATCAGAAGCAATAGCTCGACCTGAAGCAATCCAAGGGAAAATAGATACCTCATAATTTATATTTTTCTCTTTAGCTTGTTTTTCTGTTAAACCTACCCATGCTACTTCAGGATGAGTATATGATATTGATGGAATTGCTTTTGGATCAAAGTAATGTTTAAGTCCTGATATCACTTCAGCCGCTACATGACCTTCATGTATACCTTTATGAGCTAGCATTGGTTGACCGACGATATCACCAATTGCATAAATATGGGGTATATTAGTACGCATTTGTTTATCAACAACAATAAATCCTCTTTCATTAACTTTAATTCCAGCTTTACATAAATTCAAATATTTAGTGTTTGGAGTACGACCAATTGCAACTAATATTATATCGTAACACTTACATATCGGAGAAGATTCCTGGTTTTGTAATGTAACGTAAATACCATCTTTTTTTGATTCAACATTAATTATTTTCGTTCCCATCATTAATTTAAATTTTTTACTAATATTTTTAGTAAATATTTTCATAATATCTTTATCTGCAGTCGGAATAATCCAATCTAGCATTTCAACTATGTCTATTTCTGAACCCAATGCATGATAGACTGTACCCATTTCTAAACCAATAATACCACCGCCAATTATTAAAATACGGTTAGGTATTTCTTTTAACGCTAAAGCAGAAGTAGAATCCCATACACGTGGATCATCATACGGTATAAAAGAAAGCTTAGTAGGATTAGAACCAGCTGCGATAATAGCATTATCAAAATCAATAGTAACAGTATCGTTAATTTTGTTTTTTACTAATAATGTATTTGAATTAATAAATTCAC
Source organism: Pantoea sp. Aalb (assembly GCF_009829985.1). Lineage (NCBI taxonomy): Bacteria > Pseudomonadati > Pseudomonadota > Gammaproteobacteria > Enterobacterales > Erwiniaceae > Pantoea > Pantoea sp. Aalb. Next base: position 87,844 of record NZ_SZZU01000001.1, on the reverse strand, counting down.
CAAAACCATTAATTATATTTATGTTACGGCTTTTTGCCATTTTGGATAAATTACTAGTAATATGATCAATAACTTTTTCTTTCCATATTCTAATCTTACTTATATCTATTAAAGGAGAACCAAAGAATACTCCTTGTTTTTCAAGACATTTCGTTTCTTCAATTACTTTTGCAATATGTAATAATGCTTTTGAAGGAATACATCCTACATTTAGACAAACACCACCTAGTTTACTGTATCTTTCTACTAATATGGTTTTTAAACCTAAATCAGCGCAACGGAAAGCTGCAGAATAACCTGCAGGTCCTGATCCAAGCACCAAAACTTGAGTTGTTATTTCCGTATTCATTATAAATACCCCAGATTACATTTATAGTGATAAATAATATTTCTATTTTTAATTATTTATATATTAGTAAAATTTATAAAACTATTAACGAAATTATAAGAACATTAACTTTGAATCAATATTCAGTTTAATATTAGTAAGAAAGTAAGAATACAAATGTAATTTACATTACTAAACGACGAATATCTGATAATATACTATTAATAATAGTAATAAAGCGTGCACCATCAGCACCGTCTATTACACGGTGATCAAAAGACAGGGAAATTGGCATCATTAAACGAGGTATGAATTCTTTGCCATTCCAGGATGGTTCTATTGAAAACTTAGAAATACCAAGAATAGCTACTTCCGGTGCATTAATTATTGGTGTAAAATTAGTTGTGCCAAGACTACCAAGACTAGAAATAGTAAAACAACCACCTTGCATATCACTAGCCGTTAACATACCATTACGTGCTTTTTTTGAAGTTGATATTAACTCACTAGCAAGTTCAGTAATACTTTTTTTATTAACATCCTTAAATACTGGAACAACTAAACCATTTGGTGTATCTATTGCTACACCAATATTAATGTATTTTTTTAAAATTAATTTTTCTCCATCTATAGATAATGAGCTGTTGAAACGAGGCATATGTTCTAATACTACAGCAACAGCTTTCATGATAAATACAACAGGCGTTAACTTTAAATCTATCTCGCGTTTTTTTGCTTCATCATTCTGTATTTTACGAAATTCTTCTAAATCAGTTATATCAGCCTTATCAAAATGAGTTACATGTGGTATAATTATCCAGTTACGACTTAAATTATCACCAGCATTTTTTTGTATACGACTTAAATTTATTTCTTTAATTTCACCAAATTTACGAAAATTTATTTTTGGCCATGGTATTATATTTCGATTAATTACATTCTTTTGTTCACTAATTGTTGATGATTCAGAATTTTTAATAATATTTATTACATAATTTTGTAAATCTTCTTTTACAATTCGTTTTTTACGACCAGTACCATTTATTTTTGCTAAATTAATACCAAATTCACGAGCCAAACGACGAATCATAGGTGTAGCATGTACATAAGAATTACTTTTAAAATAGTGAGTATCTTTTAAGTTATTTTTTGAAGAATTTATAGAAGTAATTTCTTGTTCGCATAACATGAGAAGTGATCCAGTACTCACTTTATCTCCAATAGTCACTTTTATTTCTTTTACAATACCGTTAAAAGGTATTGGTAATTCCATTGATACTTTATCTCCTTCTACAGTAATAAGTGACTGTTCAGCTTCAACTTTATCACCAACCTTTACCAGAATCTCTGTGACTTCGACTTCGTCTGATCCAATATCTGGCACTTTAACTTCTATTGCCATGACTCTTTACCTCTTAAACCAGACGTGGATTAATATTATTAGAATTAATTTTGAATTTATTAATTGCTTCCATTACTAATTTTTTATCTATTTGATTTATATTAGCAAGTTGACTTAAAGCAGCAACAACAACATATGATTCATCGACTTCAAAGTAATGACGCAAATTTTTACGGCTATCAGAACGACCAAAACCATCTGTTCCTAACACATGATAATTAGCAGGTACATAATGACGTACTTGCTCAGCAAATAATTTTATATAATCAGTTGATGCAATTGCTGGTGCATCACTTAGTATTTGAGTTATATAAGGTATTCTTGGTTTTTCATTGGGATGTAACATATTCCAACGTTCACAATCTTGACCATTACGAGCTAATTCAGTAAAAGAAGTGACACTATAAACATCAGAGCCAATACCATAATCTTTTGCTAATATCTGAGCTGCTTTACGTACGTGACGTAAAATAGAACCTGAACCAAGAAGCTGTACTTTAGCTATATTACCATCTAAAGTTTCTAATTTATAAATACCTTTACGTATTCCTTCTTCCATACCTTTTAACATTGCTGGCATGTGATAATTTTCGTTTAAAGTAGTTATATAATAATATATATTTTCCTGTGCTTCACCATACATACGTATTAATCCATCATGCATAATAACAGCGATTTCATATGCATATGATGGATCATAGGAAATACAATTCGGGATTGTAAGAGACTGAATATGACTGTGTCCATCTTCATGCTGAAGACCTTCACCATTTAAAGTAGTACGACCAGACGTTCCACCAATTAAAAATCCTCGTGCTTGCTGATCACTTGCTAGCCAAATTAAATCTCCAATACGTTGAAAACCAAACATAGAATAATATATATAAAAAGGAATCATAGGTAAATTGTTAGTACTGTAAGAGGTTGCAGCTGCCAACCAAGATGAACCTGCTCCCATTTCATTGATACCTTCTTGTAAAATTTGCCCTTTTTCGTCTTCTTTATAATAAGCAAGCTGCTCGCAATCCTGAGGAGTATATTGTTGACCATTTGAGCTATAAATACCAATTTGACGAAATAGACTTTCCATACCAAAAGTACGAGCTTCATCTGCTAAGATTGGAACAAGTCGATCTTTTATCGACTTGTTTTTTAACATTACATTTAATGCTCGGACAAAAGCCATTGTAGTTGATATATCTTTTTTTTGTTCTTGTAATAAAGAATTAAATTCTTCTAAAGATGGAATTTTTAATTTTTCAGTAAATTTTGTTTGACGGCTTGGTAAATAGCCACCTAATTTTTCACGTTGATTATGTAAATAGTTATATTCTTCTGAGCCTTTTTTAAAGGTTACATATGGAAGACTATCTATTTTATCATCAGCTATTGGTACATTAAACCTTTTATGGATATGACGAATACCTTCCATATTTATTTTTTTTACTTGATGAGCTATATTCTTTCCTTCAGCTGTTTCTCCCATACCATATCCTTTAATAGTATGTGCCAAAATTACAGTTGGCTGATTTTTTGTTTCTTGAGCTTTTTTTAGTGCTGCATAAATCTTTTTAGGATCATGACCACCTCGATTTAAAGAGAAAATATCTTCATCTGTCCAATTCTGTACTAATTTTGTGGTTTCTGGATATTTGCCAAAAAAATTTTTACGTACATAAGAACCATCACGAGATTTAAATGTTTGATAATCCCCATCTACAGTTTCGTTCATTAATTGAATAAGTTTTCCACTAGTATCTTCTTTTAGTAATTTATCCCAACGACTACCCCATATAACTTTAATTACGTTCCATCCTGCACCAATAAAAATACCTTCTAGTTCATTAATGATTTTTCCATTACCAGTAACTGGACCATCTAGTCGCTGTAGATTACAATTAATAATAAAAACTAAGTTATCTAACTGCTCTCTAGTTGCTATAGTTATAGCACCTTTTGATTCTGGTTCATCCATTTCACCATCGCCAAGAAAAGCATAAACCGTTTGTCTTGTAGTATCTTTTAGACCACGATGGTGTAAGTATTTTAAAAACTTTGCTTGATATATTGCATTTAAAGGACCTAAACCCATTGAAACAGTAGGGAATTGCCAAAAATTAGGCATCAATTTAGGATGAGGATAAGAAGAAAGTCCATTACCATATATTTCTTGACGAAAATTATTCATTTGTTCTTCAGTTAAACGACCTTCTAGGAAAGCACGTGAATAAATACCTGGTGCAATATGACCTTGAAAATAAACAAGATCTCCACCATCTATATGATTACGTGCACGAAAAAAATGATTAAAGCATACTTCATAAATGGTTGCAGAGGATTGAAAAGAAGAAAGATGACCCCCTAAATCTAAATTTTTCTTTGAAGCTCGTAAAACTGACATAATTGCATTCCAACGAACTGCAGAACGAATGCGACGTTCAATAAAAATATTTCCTGCATACTCTGGTTCATCTTCAACAGCAATAGTATTAATATAATTACTTACTACAGGAGAATTTCCTAAAATTTTCACACCACTTTTACGTGCAAAATTTAATACCTGATTAATCAAGTACTGTGCACGCTCAGCCCCTTCTTCATGTATGACCGATTCGATCGATTGTAACCATTCACGAGTTTCGATCGGATCCATGTCATTTTGAAACTTTTCTGACATGGGGTTATATTCCTTGTATTCTATTAAATTAGAAATAGTCTGTTCTTCTATATATGTTTTCTTTAAAATGAATAAGAATAAAACAACAAAATAATTATTTATTTTACATGTTTATTATCCTAATTTTATTGTTTACTCTAATCATGAACAATATATGAAGAATTCACTACAGCTTTGATTTCTTCTTTAAAATAATATCTAGTAAGATTTCTAATGAAAAGATAAGTAAGTAGCTAAAAATAAAATTAATATTGTATTGTATATGTTTGTAAAATTGTTATTACCTTAAAATTTTTAGTACGATTAGTGCTTATTCTAACTAGAATATTATATATAAAATTGTTTATAGTTTTAATAATAGTTTTTTATTTTAAATTAGAGATATTTAGATATTTAGATATTTAGATATTTAGATATTTAATAAATATATACATCTGAAGATAAGATATAATAAATATTAGCTTATTGTTTTATATAATATGTAATTATGAGCAAGTATATCATTAATGTATTAATTTTCTTACGGTAAGATCTTTTTATTATTCTAATATCGCTTATCGGCAAACATATAAATAAATGTGTTATAGATTTTGATCAAATTAATTTATGTAAATAATTACATGACAAGTAATAATATTTGTATTTAATTATTTTATTGAATAACTAACTCACAAATAATATGCTAAAATTATCAAAAATATTATTATTTAAAATTATTAAATATCTTATAAAAATACTATTCATCTTTAACAGTTTAATAAAATCTCAATATGGAATAATTATAAAATTTTACTATTTTAATAAGTAGACCTGTTCAAAGAAGGTACTATTTTAGATAGAATATCCTTTTTACAATAAAAAAATCAAATCATTAATTAATTATATAGAAGTTTATTATTAATATTTATCAAATTAATCAAATATTTTGTTTATAAGATAACTATCTAAAAAAAGAAAATAAACACCTTAACTATACATATACAATTAAAGTAAAAAAATCTTTTTATGTTCATAAACTAATTATATGAAGTTATTTTTTGTGTATTTAAAAAACTTTCTAAAAAATAACTTATTAAATTTCATCAATAACATTTAAATGTTTTAATTGACTTTAAGAATAACTATCTATTCAAAAAACCCCATTTTTATTTAGTTATGATGAAAATGAATAAAACCATTGTATAAAATATTCATAGATAGCCAAAAACCAAAGAATAATTTTTCTACCAAATTAATACAATATTTTAAATAAAATAGCATATTAATTACTTTATTTTAAATAAAGCATCTTAATGATTTTATTTATTAATATGTATAATACAATAAGTAATATTGATTAAATATATTTTGCAAAAAAAATGATAATGTAAGTACTAAGTATAAGTCAGGATCGAAAATCACGAGGTTTGTATGGATAAAAAAAATAATAAAACTTTACATCGGAGTTTACAAAACCGTCATATTCAGCTAATTGCTTTAGGAGGTGCGATAGGTACTGGTCTATTTTTAGGTAGCTCATCAGTTATTAAATCTGCTGGACCATCTATTATTCTTGGTTATGCTATTGCAGGATTTATTGCATTTTTAATTATGCGTCAATTAGGTGAAATGGTTGTAGAAGAGCCAGTAGCTGGGAGTTTTAGTTATTTTGCTTACAAATACTGGGGAAATTTTGCAGGTTTTATTTCCGGATGGAATTATTGGTTTTTATATGTATTAGTCGCTATGGCTGAACTTACTGCAGTAGGCAAATATATTCAGTTTTGGTTTCCAAACACTCCCACTTGGATAAGCGTTACTATATTTTTTTTATTAATTAATGCAATTAATTTAACTAATGTAAAATTATTCGGAGAAATGGAATTCTGGTTTGCACTTATTAAAATAATTGCTGTTATTAGTATGATTATTTTTGGTAGTTGGTTAATTATAAGTAATAACGGTGGTCCACAAGCATCAATTACTAATCTGTGGAATAAAGGTGGTTTTTTTCCAAATGGCATTACAGGGCTTATAATGATGATGGCAATAATTATGTTTTCATTCGGTGGCCTAGAATTAGTAGGTATTACTGCAGCAGAAGCTGAGAATCCACAAAAAAGCATTCCAAAAGCTACTAATCAAGTGTTATGGCGAATTTTAATTTTTTATATTGGCTCTTTAACGGTATTACTATCTTTGATGCCTTGGATGCTTATTACTCAAGATACTAGTCCATTTGTTTTAATTTTTCATCAATTAGGAGAAGCTAAAGTAGCTAATGTGCTCAATGTCGTTATATTAACAGCAGCTCTCTCGGTATACAATAGCTGTGTATACTGTAATAGTCGTATGTTATTTGGATTAGCAAAACAAGGTAACGCACCAAAAGTACTATTGAATCTAGATTGCAATGGCATTCCAGTAAATACTATTTTTTTATCTGCTTCGGTAACAGCATTATGTGTTTTAATAAATTTTCTTATGCCAGGAGAAGCTTTTGGGATTTTTCTATCATTAGTAATTTCTACACTAGTAATTAATTGGGCTATGATTAGTTTAACGCATATGAAATTTCGTAAGAAAAAAGAAAATCAAGATTTAACAATACATTTTAAGGCTATTCTCTATCCAATTGGTAATTGGCTTTGTTTACTATTTATGTTAGCATTAATAATTATTATGTCCATTAATACTGCTACGGTAATATCTGTATGGTTGATCCCTGTATGGTTAATAATTTTAACTATTGGATATTTTATTAAAAAAATAATACAAAAAACTTAATTTCATTTTATTTACATAACCAAATGAAAATGATAATTTCAATTCAATTTTATAATATGCATTATATTCTATCGAAACTTAAATATTTTTTAAAAGCTATTAACTAAATAGGATAAATGTTAAAAACATTATTATCTATTTTATTATTTAAATTATTTAATTCCTTTATATTGATAAGATCATATTTAAAAATTAAAACATATACATTAATTTAAATTAATTATATATAATAAATATATTTATATTATATTGAATAATAATATTTCTACATATTAACAAATTTTAAATCTTAATTTGAATGATTAAATAATAAAAATATTCTTACTACTATTACTTAATTTAATTTTACTAAAAAAAAATCTTATCAAGAAAATATTATAGTATTAATGAAATTAGAATATTTAACTCTATTAAATTTTTATATATATAAATAAACTAATCCCTAATGTTTGGACTATTGAGATGTTATTACACGGTTATACCCATCATAATTTTCAGACTTTAAATAAATATATAGAACAAGATATATCAGAATCTATTAATCGTGCACTTCGAGAAGATTTAGGAAATGAAATTAATGTAGATCATGACATTACAGCTTTAATTTTATCAAAAAATAAAAAAGCTAAAGGACAAATTATTACACGTGAAGCTGGAATTTTTTGCGGTAAGCGTTGGGTTGAAGAGATATTTATTCAGTTAAGTAATAAAAAAGTAAATATTAGATGGTATATAGAAGACGGTCAAAAGGTAATACCTAATCAAGTATTATTTGAACTTGAAGGACCAGCACATTTATTGTTAACGGCAGAACGTACTGTACTTAATTTTATTCAAATTTTATCAGGTATAGCTACAGAAGTTAATCGATATGTCGTAATACTAATATCTGAGAATAGTAAAATTCAAATACTTGATACTCGCAAAACATTACCTGGAATGCGTATTGCGTCAAAATATGCAGTAACATGTGGTGGTGGAATTAATCATCGTTTAGGTCTTTTCGATGCTTTTTTAATTAAAGAAAACCATATTATTGCTAGTGGTTCTATACGAAACGCAGTAAAAAAAGCGATGCAATTGTATCCAAATATACCTATAGAAGTTGAAGTTGAAAATATATACGAATTACAGGAAGCACTTGATGCGAATGTTAAGATAATTATGTTGGATAACTTTAAACTTGATATGATATATCAAGCAGTAGAAATTGTTAATAATCGTGCTTTACTAGAAGTTTCAGGTAATATTAATGAAATAATTTTAAGACAAGTAGCACATACTGGTATTGATTATGTTTCAATCGGTGCTATTACTAAGCATATACATGCACTTGACCTTTCTATGCGTTTTTATTCTATATAAAAAACTTTACAATAAAGATACAGAAGATAAGTAAAGTTTTTTATATAAAACTATTTTTAGTATTATAAATAATAAAGTAAATATACTAGCATGGTATAACTATAATTTTCATTATGATATATACTACAATTATATAAATTTAGTCAAGTAAAAAACAAACTAATTTATATTTTATTGTTTACTACTAGTATAAGTTAATTATTAAAATATTAGGAGAGCGACATGTCTTTTACCGTTGCGCTTACTGGTGGTATTGGTAGTGGCAAAAGTACTATTGCTAATGCTTTTGCAGCACTAGGTGTTAATATTATTGATGCTGATGTTATTGCTAGAGAAGTAATTCAACCAGGATCTCTAGCTTTAAAAGCAATTGTTCAACGTTATAATAAATCTATTTTAAATGCTGATGGTACACTCTGTCGTTCTATATTACGTAAAATTATTTTTGGAAAACCAAAAGAAAGAAATTGGATTAATCAACTATTACACCCATTAATAAATAAACGTACACAACAACTTATTAAAAATTTAGCCACATCACCATATATTATTTGGGTAATTCCATTGTTAATAGAAAATAAAATTCAGTGTTTAGCAGATCGAGTTTTAGTAATTGATATAAATGAAACTATACAATTACAACGTACTAAAAAACGTGACAATATTTTACTTAACCAGGCTAAAAAAATTATTGCTACACAAACTAATCGTGAAAGACGTCTACAATATGCAGATGATATTATTGATAATAATGGTAGATTAGAAAAATCTTTAATGCGTGTTATTGAGCTCCATAATAACTATATTACGCTTTCCAGTATTCGGAAAAATTAATATCATGAGCGAAGTAGTTTTATTTGAACACCCTTTGAATGAAAAAATGCGTACTTGGTTACGCATTGAATTCTTAATAAATCAATTATATGAAACATTACCTATAACAGGTACAATATCAGCTTTATGTCTTTTTCGTGTTTTAAGTGAACTATTAGATCTTTTTGAACGCGGTGATATGCGTACTGAACTATTAAAAGAATTAGAAAAACAACAGCAAAAATTACGATTTTGGGTAGATGTACCCGGCGTAGATGAGCACATTATTCAACAATTAAGAGAAAAATTAAAATATCAATGTCATACATTAATAAGTGCTCCTCGCCTAGGGCAAAAACTAAGAGAAGATCGTTTGATTGCATTGGTACGACAACGACTTAATATTCCTGGAGGATGTTGTAGTTTTGATTTACCTAGTTTACATATCTGGTTACATCAACAACAATCTTTACGTGACATGCAAGTTGAAAATTGGTTAGAATCTCTTAACCCATTAAATAATTCTATTAGTATAATTCTTGACCTAATTCGTCAAACTGGCGTGTTTCATAATCAAACTAGCCTCAATGGTTTTTATCAAAATAATGCTGAAGGAGCTGATTTACTTCGTCTTCAGTTAACTTTAGAAGACAAAATCTACCCACAAATATCAGGATATAAAAGCCGATATGCTATTCGTTTTTTACCGTTAGATAATGAATTAGGTAAAGTACCAACTTGCTTACATTTTGAATTGGCTTGTTGTTAACCCTATATATCATAATTTTAATTATAATAGTTAATATTTCACTATTAATGGTTTATTTAATTTTTTAAAATAGTAAAAATATTATGTAGATAAAAAAGAACAACTTAAATACGCAATGATATGATACACCTCAAAAAAATGACAAAGATCTAGAACTTTAAAATCATCTAAGAAAATTAGATTTTTTATAATAAATGCCCATGGCATTGCTTATATTTTTTTCCTGAACCACATGGACAAGGTTGATTACGACCTACTTTACGATCTTTATTTTTTCTAGTTATTATAGTATTTATATGATTTTTTTTGTTTTCTATATTTATATCATCTACATCGCTTATTGGCTGTTGTACTATACTATATGCATGTTTATAACTATGTTGTTTTTCTATTTTAGGTATATCTTTAAGCATACTAACCTGAACTTTACTTAATATGCTAATTACTTCATATTTCAATGATTCTAACATTGTAGAAAACATAGCAAAAGATTCACGCTTATATTCTTGTTTCGGATCTTTTTGTGCATAACCACGCAAATGTATACCTTGACGTAAGTAATCCATTGCAGCTAAATGTTCTTTCCAAAGAGAATCCAACGTCTGAAGCATTATATTTTTTTCAAAATTACGAATTATGTCAATACCAACCATTTTTTCTTTAAAGGAATACTTTTCTATCACACTATTTATAATCCAATTACGTAGTAGTTCTTCATTTAAAACTTTTTCTTTCTTTAAACAATCATTTATAGAAATATCTAGATCAAAATCATTATATAAACAATGTTCTAATCCTTCTATATTCCACATTTCTTCTAATGAATCTGGTGGAATGTATTTGTTAATAATATTATTTAGAACATCCTTACGTATTTTATTAATAGTTTCAGATATATTAGGTACATCGAGAAGTTCATTACGTTGACTATAAATAGCAAGACGTTGATCGTTAGCTACATCATCATATTCAAGTAATTGCTTGCGAATATCAAAGTTGCGATTTTCAACTTTACGCTGTGCATTTGCAATGGCCTTAGTTACCCATGGATGTTCAATAGATTCATTTTTTTTCATTCCTAGCTTACGCATCATGTTCAATACTCGTTCTGAAGCAAAAATACGCATTAATGCATCTTCCATTGATAGATAAAATCGTGATGAACCTACATCACCTTGTCGTCCAGAACGACCTCGTAATTGATTATCAATACGACGTGATTCATGACGTTCTGTACCGATAATATGAAGACCACCAGCAGATAATACTTCATCATGACGTTTTTGCCATGAAATTTTAACTGCTTTGATTATTTCTTTAGTAGGATTAACTAAAGTAGCTATTTCAGCTTGCCAACTACCACCCAATACAATATCAGTACCACGACCAGCCATATTTGTAGCAATAGTTACTGTTCCAGGTTGTCCAGCTTGTGCAATAATATCAGCTTCTCGTGCGTGAAATTTAGCATTTAAAACATTATGTTTGATTCCAGCAATGGTTAATTCTTGAGAGACAAGTTCAGATTTTTCAATTGAAATTGTACCTACTAATACTGGTTGTTTTCTAGCTTTACAAGAACGAACATCGTCAATGATAGCACTAATTTTTTCTTTTTCTGTCATATATACTAAATCAGGTAAATCTTTACGGATCATTGGACGATTAGTAGGAATAACAATAGTGTTTAACTTATAAATAGATTTAAATTCGAAGGATTCGGTATAAGCTGTACCTGTCATACCAGCAAGTTTTTCATAAAGACGAAAATAATTTTGAAAAGTTATAGAAGCTAAAGTTTGATTTTCATTTTGAATTTCAACATTTTCTTTGGCTTCTATTGCTTGATGTAAGCCATCAGACCAACGACGTCCTTTCATAGTACGACCAGTATGCTCGTCTACGATGATGACTTCACCATCTTTTACGATATAATCAACATCTCTAATAAACAAAGAATGAGCTCGTAAAGCAGCATTAACATGATGCATGAGCATAATATTAGATGATGAATATAAAGATTCACCATGTTTCATAATATCTTGTTTTACTAATAATTCTTCAATTTTAATAAGACCATATTCTGTCATATGTGCTTGACGAGCCTTTTCATCTATCCAGAAATCACCTCCACCATTAAAAGTTTCAGAATCTTCTTTTTCTTGACGTACTAAATATGGAATAATTTTATTCATTTTAATGTATAAATCTGAACTATCTTCTGCTGGTCCTGAAATGATAAGTGGAGTACGTGCTTCATCGATTAATATAGAATCTACTTCATCTATTAAAGCATAATGAAGTTTACGTTGTACTCGTTCTTCTGGACTAAAAGCCATGTTATCACGCAAATAGTCAAATCCATACTCGTTGTTTGTACCATAAGTAATATCAGCAGCATAAGCTTCTCTTTTAGCTACTTGTGATATATCAGGCAAGTTAATTCCTACTGTTAAATCTAAAAACTCAAAGAGAGGTCTATTATTTTCTGCATCTCGCTGTGCTAGATAATTATTTACAGTGACAACATGTACTCCTTGACCACTAAGAGCATTTAAGTAAGCTGGTAATGTTGATGTTAATGTTTTACCTTCTCCAGTTCGCATTTCAGCAATACAGCGATCATTTAATACCATACCACCTATTAATTGTACATCAAAATGACGCATACCAAATACACGCTTACTTGCTTCACGTACTGTAGCAAAAGCTTCTAATAGCAAATTTTCTAAACTTTCACCTTGTACTAAGCGTTCACGAAATTGACTAGTCTTTTTTTTCAGTTCTTTATCCGAAATTTTTTTAAAATCATCTTCCATTTGATTAATAATATCTACAATTTTATACATACGGCGTAATATGCGATCGTTGCTATTACCCCAATATTTAGTAAAAAACTTAATTAACATAATAATTATTCTCAATTTATTTATACGTTCTTTCGATTAAAATATAAAATAAAATACAAATATTAAGAGTTGAATAACGAAAAACTTAATATGAACCATAAATAGAAAACGGTTAGGTAAAAAGAATAAAGCACGTTATAACATATTGAATATTAGCATATTATAATTCTTTATAGTATTAGTTATAGCGTATGATCGGTTAATAGTGATTTCATAATCGACATTATATTAATTTAAAAAAATAAGAATATAACGATACGGGTCGTTACATATTACTTCAGTAATATACTTTATTTTGATTAAAGTAGCACTTTGTTATAGAAGAATAAAATAATTAAAACTAAATTTAAATTAGAAAAAATATTTACTAGTATAAAAATAAAAAATAATATAATTTTTTAATCACTATAAAAAATTATATTCATTTAATGATATTTATTTTACATTAACAAAATAAAATCCAGTAGTTATTCAAATAAACTATTGAAATATATATAAAACTAGTGTTTTTATATTTAAATTATAATATGGCTAAATTAGATATTTTAAATATTAATGGTAATTCAGATTCGTCTTCATATGTAACCCATTCCCAACATTCTTGTTTTGCTATTAGCTCTTTTAATAATTTATTATTTAATGAATGACTAGATTTAAAAGCAGAAAATGCTCCAATAAAATTATAACCACAGATAAATAGATCTCCTATAGCATCTAGCATTTTATGCCGTACAAATTCATCTTTAAAACGTAATCCATCTGCATTAAGTACATGAAAATCGTCAAGACCAATAGCACAATCTAAGCTAGCACCTAAACACAATTTTTTAGATTGTAAATATTTTATTTCATGAATAAAACCGAATGTACGTGCTCGACTAATTTGATCAATAAAAGATTTTGCAGAAAATTTTAATTTATATCGCTGTGAGCTCGAGTAAATTACCGGATGTTTAAAATCAATAGTAACATCAAGTAAAAACCCATTGTAAGGTTTAATTTCTGCCCATTTATCACCATCAGTTACACTAACTAGCTGTTTAATACGTATAAATTTTTTTGCACTATTTACCTCTTTAATACCTGCATTCATCATTAAAGAAATAAAAGGAGCAGCGCTGCCATCCATAATTGGTATTTCAGGTGCATCGACTTCGATAATAATATTATCTATTCCTAATCCAGCAAGAGCAGCGTTTAAATGCTCAACTGTTGAAATACGTATGCCTTTATTATTTATTAAACAAGTATTTAAAATAGTATTGTGAACATATTTTTCATTAACTGAAAAATCAACTGGTGGATTTAAGTCAATGCGACGATAGATAACTCTAGTATTAGCTGATGCAGGTCGCAAAGTTAACGTTACCTTTTTGCCAGTATGCAAACCGATACCAACCGTCCTTACAATATGTTTTAATGTCCTTTGTTTAATCATTGCATATCTCGCAAATCTTTCATCATGCTGAAAGTATAAATAATCGTCGCTAACTAATTCAGCACAAAAAACAAAAAATGAGTTTCATAAAATTTAATCTGCTTGCTTACGTAAGAAAGCTGGTATATCTAAGTAGTCTGGTTCTTTATTAGACGTAGACGATATAGATTGTTCATTAATAATTTTATTAGTTGATTTTTGTTCTTGAGGTAAAGACAAAATACTATTTTGTTGATTACAATGATCTATTGTTGAATGAGGTATTGGTTTTGGAGTCACTAAAGTTATCTCTGAACGTTTATCCATACTAATGCCAGTAGCTACTACTGTCACACGTAGTTCATCATTCATCTCTGGATCTAAGGAAGTACCAATTACTACAGTAGCATTATCTGAAGCAAAGGCCCTAATAGTATTACCTACCGTCTCAAATTCATCAAGCCGAAGATCAAATCCAGCAGTAATATTAACTAAAACACCACGAGCACCTGATAGATCAATATCTTCTAAAAGTGGACTAGATATTGCCATTTCAGCTGCTTCTTCTGCACGATCTTCCCCACATGCAACTCCAGATCCCATCATAGCATAGCCCATTTCTGACATCACAGTGCGGACATCTGCAAAATCGACATTCATAAGACCAGGACGAGTAATTAATTCAGCTATTCCTTGTACAGCACCTTTCAGGACATTATTCGCTGCACTAAAAGCATCTAAAAGAGAAATACCGCGTCCTAAAACTTTTAATAGTTTATCGTTAGGAATAGTAATTAATGAATCAACATGCTTAGAAAGTTCAGCTATCCCTTGTTCAGCAAAAGCCATACGTTTTTTGCCTTCAAAATTAAATGGCTTTGTTACTACAGCAACAGTTAATATGCCTAAATCTTTTGCAACTTCTGCTACAACTGGAGCTGCACCAGTTCCAGTACCACCACCCATACCAGCTGCAATAAATACCATATCTGCACCGTCTAATGCAGCACGTAATGCTTCACGATCTTCTTCTGCTGAAGTCCTACCTACTTCTGGATTTGCACCAGCACCAAGACCTTTAGTAATATTAATGCCAATCTGAATAGTTTGGTTAACTGATGTTTTACGTAATGCTTGTGCATCTGTATTTACAGCAAAAAATTCCACTCCTTCAATACGTTCACGTACCATATGCTCTGAAGCATTACCACCACCACCGCCGATACCAATGACTTTAATCACAGCATCTTTAGTTAGTTCCATAGGTTCAAACATAATTGTTCCCCGTTATGTATTTGTTACTTGGAAATCATCAATACTGTCAACATGATCTCCTTTATTGAAAAGTTAAAATTCTTCTCTTAGCCATTTATGTATTTTTTTAAACCACTTGCTCATTACAGTTTGTTTTTGTGTTTCATTATCACTCATATGTAACTCTTTACCATAATGCAACAATCCTACTGCTGTTGAGTAATATGGCTCTTGAGCATAATCTACTAACCCAGTAATATTTAACGGTTGTCCAATACGAACTTGAGTTTGAAATACGCGTTTTGCACATGCCGCTAAACCATTTATCTGAGATGCACCACCTGTTAATACAATACCAGCTGCCAAATGATGCTTTACTCCTTGATGCTGTAACCTGTTTTGTAATTGTAAAATCTCATTATTAACTAAATGTAACAATTCAGTATAACGTGGTTCAATAACTTCAGCCAAAGTTTGGCGCTGTAGACAACGTGGTGGACGCCCGCCAACACTTGGCACTTCTACATTTTCATCTTTACTAACAATCGAACTTAAAGCACAACCATATCTTATTTTTATTATTTCTGCATCAGTAGGTGGTGTACTAAAAGCATACGCAATATCACTTGTTACTACATTTCCTGCATAAGGAATGACTTTAGTGTAACGTAATGCTCCACCTGTGTAGATAGCTAAATCCATTGTTCCACCACCTATATCAACTAAACATACTCCTAATTCACGTTCATCTTCAGTTAGTACAGAAAAACTAGAAGCTAGTCCAGCAAAAATAAGTTGATCAACTTTTAAGCCACAACGTTCAACAACTTTAACAATATTTTTTGCCATATCATTATGGCATGTAATTAAATGTACTTTTGCTTGCATTCTTATACCAGAAAGTCCTACTGGATTTTTTATTCCTTCTTGATAATCAATTGCATACTCTTGAGGAATAACATGTAAAATACGATGTTCATCCCGAACACGAACAGATTTTGCCGTGTGTACTACATTTTCTACATCATCTGGAATAACTTCTTCTTCAGAAATTGGAACTATACCTATTTCATTTTGACAACTAATGTGTTTGCCAGATAAAGCAAGGTATACAGATGAAATTTGACAATCAGCCATCAATTCCGCCTGTTCAATTGCTCGTTGTACGCACTTTACTATTGATTCTAGATCGTTTACACCACCTTTATCCATTCCACGAGAAGGACCACTACCTACTCCAATAATATTTATCATACCATCAGGCAAAATTTTTCCAATCAAGACAGCAACTTTTGTAGTGCCGATTTCTAATCCTACTACTAGTTTTTTATCCGTTGCCTTGTTTATCATAAATGGTAGCCTGCACTTGATTCTATTACTAATTAAGTTCTTATTCTACTAAATCTAATGATTCTTATACCATCCAACTGCAGCTCCAGAATCATAACGTAAATCAATGTAGCTAATAATCTGATGTTGATTATTGGCTTCTTGTTGTAGTTCTGGATACATTTGAATAAAACGTTTTAACCTATTAATTGTATCACTACGGCCAAGTTCAATTCGTAAATTATCACTAGTAATTAGTTCCCATGAATGACTAACTGTAGTTGAAGCAAGTTTTAATTTATATTTTCTTTTACGTAATACATCATTTATAATATTATAATCATATAGTACTTCTTTTTCTTGGTTTTTTGGACCATATATCAATGGTATATCTTCTTTCTTATTCAAATAATTAGAGGGAATTTTAAATAAAATACCATCAGCATCTATTGCATATAAATCATTCCAATATGCAATAGGAATAAACTCTACAAGATGAATTTTTAATATATCAGGCCACTGCTTACGTATGCTAACCTTTTTAATCCAAGGTAAATGCTTGATGTGTTCTTGAATGATTCGTATGTTTTGCGACATAAACGTTTTTGGATTTCCGCTTATTGATAAAATCGCCTGACGAATATCATTGTGAGTCGTATAATGCATTTTACCAGTCAATAATAATTTAGAAATAGGTAAACGAGATGGGTCATTGATCCATTTAAGTAGTATTAGTATAAAAACTATAATAATGATATTAACAAACCAAAAACATATTATACCAAATAATCTATTGTTTTTTAAATTCATATTTAATTGAAATATTTGTTTTTTTATGTATTCTACCAGAAGAATACATCAATTAGCTAACTCCAAAATACGTGCTACTAACTGTGAAAAACTATATCCTGCATGTTTTGCAGCTATTGGTACTAAACTGTGATTCGTCATACCAGGAGAAGTATTGACTTCTAATAAATAAAAGTTTTCATTCTGATCAGCCATTACGTCTACTCGACCCCAACCACTACAACCCAATACATTCCAAGCTGATAAAACAAGTTGTTGTAATCTTATTTCTTGACTACTACTTAATCCACTGGGGCAGAAATATTGTGTATCATTAACGATATATTTCGCCTCATAATTAAAAAAATCATTTCTCGTTTCAATACGAATAGAAGGTAATACTTGATTACCAATTATACTTACAGTATATTCAGATCCATTAAGAAAAGTTTCAATTAAGACATCTTGATCATAAAGAAAAGCTTTCTGCAACGCTTTACATAAAAAATCTATATTATTTACTAAACTAATACCAAAACTAGATCCTCCACAATTTGGTTTAATAATTAAAGGTAATCCTAGAGAAAAAATTTTCTTTTTTATGTGATCATCCAATCCAGAATCATATTGTGTACGTGTTAACCAAACATAATTGCTTACTGGTAGTCCTTTACCTTTCCATAATAATTTGCTACGGATTTTATCCATTGATATAGCTGAAGCCATAAATCCACTACCCGTATAAGGAATCTGAAGAAAATCTAATACTGCTTGCAACGTGCCATCTTCACCACCACGGCCATGTAGGGCAATAAAAATTTTTGTAAAATTATTTTTTTTTAAATCTAATATTGATACATCCTGAGTATCTAAAGCATGAGCTTCAATACCTAATTCATTTAATCCAGATAAAATTGCAAGACCAGACATCAAAGAAATATCACGTTCTACTGAATTACCTCCCATTAAAACTGCTATTTTATTAGTCATGATGATAAATCTCTACTTTTACTGAACTTGAAGGTTTCAAGTAGATATCAGCAAGTTTACGTGCAATTTTACTTATATTACCTGCACCCTGTACTATGATAAAATCATTACCTGAAAGTAATGGAGCCAGTACTTCTGGTAATGTATCGCATTTGGAAATAAAAATAGGATTAACTTTTCCGTGACTACGGATAGCATGACAAAGTAATTGACTGCTTACTTCAGGAATAGCAGTTTCTCCTGCTGAATAAACATCTAACATAAGAAGAACATCAACTTGAGCTAATACATTAGAAAAATCATCAAATAAATCACGAGTACGTGTATAACGATGTGGTTGAAATACCATAACTAATCTTCTTCCTGGCCAACCAGCACGTGCGGTTTTAATAGTTACATCTACTTCTGTTGGATGATGACCATAGTCATCAACTAGCATAGCACTTCCTGGATGACCATTAATTATTGCTGTATTAAACTCTCCCAAGACATCAAAACGACGCCCAGTTCCTTGGAAAGTTTTTAACGCAATTAATGTATCGCTATCATTAATACCTTCTTCACTAGCTACTGCCACAGCAGCAGCTGCATTAAGAGCATTATGACGACCAGGTGCATTCAATGTAATATGCAATATTGGTTTATCCTTACGAATAAGATTAAAGTACCCCTGTGCACCACATTGTTTATAGTTTTCAATACGTACATCAGCCTTATTACTAAAACCATATGTTGTAATCTGACGTCTAATACATGGAATTAGATCATGGATTACTTCATCATCTACACATAATACTGCTCGTCCATAAAATGGTAAATTATGTAAAAAATTAATAAATGTTTTTTTTAAATTCTCAAAATTTCCTTGATAAGTATCCATGTGTTCAGCTTCAATATTAGTAATAATTGCTACCATTGGCTGTAAATGGAGAAAAGATGCATCACTTTCATCTGCTTCAGCAATAAGATAACGACTACTTCCTAGACGTGCATGTGTGCCAGCAGCTTTTACTAAGCCACCATTAACAAAAGTAGGATCTAGACCACCTTCTGCATAGATACTAGCTATCATAGCAGTAGTAGTAGTTTTTCCATGCGTACCAGCAACGGCAATACCATGACGAAATCGCATTAATTCAGCTAGCATTTCTGCACGTCTAATTATTGGGATACGTTGTTCACGTGCAGCGACTAACTCTGGATTATCCTTCGCTACAGCTGTAGAAACTACTACTACATTTGCATTAGTTACATTTTCTGGACAGTGTTTAAAATAAATAGTCGCTCCTAATAAAGATAAATGATTAGTCACTTGGTTAGGTACAAGATCAGAACCACTAATATAATAACCTTCATTTGCCAACACTTCAGCAATACCTCCCATACCAGCACCGCCAATTCCAACGAAATGAATGTGTCGAACACGATGCATTTCAGGCACAATAGAACGTATTTTTGCTAATTGTTGTGTATTCATATATTTTTGTTAACTGTACCTTTTATAACTTTATATTAGTATTTTCTTTAATTTAAAGTAATTATTAAATTACTTTAATAATTACTTATTTTGCTACACAGATAATTATTTCAGAAACTTTATTTATTGTATTTGCTCTATATATTTGACGAGCTTTTTCTGCCATAGTTAATAACTGAGCTCTATTCAAAGAGCAAATTATTTTTTCTATTGCATCTACAGTAAAATGTGATTGCAAAAAAATTTTTGATGCACCTATTCTTTCTAGAAATAATGCATTTAAGTACTGATGTCGATCCTTATGTGAAAATGGAACAAAAATTGATGGTAAACCTATAGCTATTAATTCGCTTACAGTCAGTGCTCCAGAACGACATAGTACTATATCAGCCCAGGAATAAGCTTCAGCCATATCATCAATAAAATCAACAACTTTATGCTGTATCTGACCAATTGTAATATACGCTTGTTTTACCTTTTCTTGGTCATTCTTTCCAGTTTGGTGCCATATTATGATTTTATCATCTAACTTTGCAGCAACATGTGGCATAATTTTATTAATGATATCAGCTCCTTGACTACCACCCATTACTAATAAACGCAATGGTCCATTACGTCCTTTGAAACGTTCTTTAGGTAAAGGTAATTCTAATAAATTTTTACGTATTAGATTACCAACTGTATCAGCTTTAGGTAAGGTACCCGGAAATGCTTCCATTACTCTAGTAGCTATTTTTGCCAGCCATTTATTAGTTAATCCAGCAACACTATTTTGTTCGTGAATTATTACTGGAATGCCACAACTCCATGCTGCTAAACAACCTGGTCCAGAAACATAACTTCCCATACCAAGTACTACATTAGGAGACCATTCTTTTATAATACGACGAGCTTGCCGCCATGCATTAAAAATTCGTATTGGTGCTAATAGTAAAATTTTTAAATTTTTATTACGTAATCCACTAATACAAATAAATTTAATATTAATTCCATGTTTTGGTACCAAATCAGCTTCTATACGATCGGCAGTTCCTAACCAAAGTACTTGCCAATTTTTTTCTATCATAACATTGGCAATAGTAAGCCCAGGAAATACATGTCCTCCAGTTCCTCCTGCTATTATCATTAGCCGCTTTTTACTCATGTTAAAAACCTCTAATAAATGCTTGAGATGTAGCAAGACGTGTTTCATAATCTATACGTAATAAAAACATGATAGCAATCAACATTATTATAAGACTAGAACCACCATAACTAACTATAGGTAATGTAAGGCCTTTAGTAGGTAAGATACCAGAAGCAGCACCTACATTAATTAATGTTTGAAAACTAAACCATATACCAATTGAACATGCAAAAAATCCAGAAAAAGATTGCTTTATTTCTAATGCTCGTCGACCAATTAACATTGCACGAAAAGCTATAAAAAATAGCAGCAATAATGCTATAACTACACCTATATAGCCTAATTCTTCTCCTAGAATAGAAAAAATAAAATCAGTATGAGCATCGGGTAAATATTCTAATTTTTGAATAGAATTACCAAGTCCTTTACCACATAATTTACCACGACCAAATGCTATAAGTGATTGTGTTAATTGATATCCACTACCAAACGGATCGTTCCATGGATTCCAAAAAGATGTTATACGACGTATACGATAAGGTTCAGCAATAATCAGTAAAACTACTGATCCAATACTTATAATAATGATCGTTAATAAATGCCAAATTTTAGCACCTGCTAAAAATAATATTGCTAATGTAGTAACAAACAACACTACCACTGAACCAAAATCTGGTTGTGCTAATAGTAATATAGATAGCATTAACATAATACCTACAGGTTTACAAAAACCCCAAAATTTATTACGTACTGCTTCTAGCTTACGCATTAAATAATTAGATAAATAACAAAAAAGTGATAACTTCGAAAATTCTGCTGGTTGAATATGTATTGGTCCTAAAATAATCCATCGATATGCACCATTTACTGAATTTCCAATAAGTAATGCAAGAATAAGTATAATGACTGATATGATTAAGATAATATTACTATAATTCTGCCAGAAAATCATTCTAATACGTAGTATAAATGGAGCTACACTAAGTGCAAGCAAGATATAAAGTGCTTCACGTTTAGCAAAATAAAAAGTATCTTTAGTTAAAATCTGTCCGATTGGTATTGAAGCTGAGGTTACCATAATGAAACCAAATATAACTAAACTAAAAGTTGTCCATAATAAGGTACGGTCATATAACGGTATTAACTTATTATTATGTATATATCTTCCAATCATTACTTAATTTTAGAATTTAACAAGGAGATAAAAATATTGGTATAAAATTATTTATTTTTTTTAGCTAATTGTGAAAATATATTGCCTCGATGTTCAAAATTTTGGAATTGATCACAACTACTACAAGCTGGTGATAGGAGAACTACATCGCCTCTTTTTACTCTTACTACAATTAGCTCCATTGCTTGTTGTAAAGTTTCAGTACGTGTAGCTATTTCTGGACGCAAAGCAGCTAGAGTATCACCATCACGACCAAAACAAAAAAGTTTTACATTATCCTTCTTACTGAGATATAATTTTAATCGGCTAAAATCTGCTTTTTTACTGTCTCCGCCAAGTAATAACCATAATGTACCTTGTAATTCATTTAAATTCTTTAAAGCTGCTTCAGTACTGGCAACATTAGTAGCCTTAGAATCATTAATCCAACGTATACCATTAGCTTCATGAATTAACTGAAATCGATGTGGTAAACTAGAAAAAGTAGTTAAAGCTTTTAAAATACAATCACGAGGAATGGAAATTGCATCAGCTATAGCTAGTGCTGATAGAACATTGATATAATCATGTTTATTAAATATACTAATATCATCAATATTGAATATTTTTTTACCTCGTACTAAGAGCCATGTATTACCATCGCACTGATGGAAATGATAATCTCCAATATGTTTACCGAAACTAATATATCTTTTCCCTGTATTATATATTGGAATCGTCCTAATATCATCAGCATTAACAATACAAACATTAGCATTTTTATAAATTCGTAATTTAGCAGCACGATATTGCTGAATTCCTAAAGGATATCGATCCATATGATCTTCTGTAACGTTTAAAACAGTAG
Organism: Pantoea sp. Aalb; assembly: GCF_009829985.1. Classification (NCBI taxonomy): domain Bacteria; kingdom Pseudomonadati; phylum Pseudomonadota; class Gammaproteobacteria; order Enterobacterales; family Erwiniaceae; genus Pantoea; species Pantoea sp. Aalb. Next base: position 64,412 of record NZ_SZZU01000001.1, on the reverse strand, counting down.
CAACCATAGCTTTTAAGCTATAAGTCGTTTCTAGTTGAAAACTAGAAAGTTCTAATACATAAAGCTGTACTGAATATTTTAATAGGTTTAATACCGGAAAGCCGATATTACCACCTACACCTACTGACCACCCTGCTGATTGCGCCATTTCACTAATTAATTTTGTTACTGTGCTCTTACCGTTAGATCCAGTAATAGCTACAATGGGGGCTTGGGCTTCACGACTAAATAACTCTATATCACCTATAATCTCAATACCAGCATTAGCTACCTTTTTTAATAAAGGATGTGATAGTGGAATACCTGGACTCGTTATAACTAAATTACTTTTCAAAAGCCAATCACTATTAATACCACCTAAATAACATTCCACTTGTTTTGGTAATTTATTTAATCCATATGGTGATTTATGAATATCCATAATTCGCGGATTAATACCCTGTGCTAGAAAAAAATTAACACAAGAGAGACCAGTTATGCCAAGTCCAAGGATAACTACTTGTCTACCGCGATAATCAACCATATTAACGTACCTTTAATGTTGCTAATCCAACTAATACAAATATTAAAGAAATAATCCAACAGCGAACTATTATACGTGGTTCTGGCCATCCCTTTAATTCATAGTGATGATGGATTGGAGCCATAAGAAAAATACGTCGACCACGTATTTTAAATGATCCTACTTGTAAAATGACAGATAATGTTTCAATAACAAATACACCACCCATTATTATTAATAAAAATTCTTGACGTAATAATACTGCTAATGTTCCCAATGCACCACCTAAAGCTAATGAACCTACATCACCCATAAATACTTGTGCTGGATAAGTGTTAAACCATAAAAATCCTAAACTTGCACCAATAATAGAAGTACAAACAATGACTAATTCACTCGCATGATGCAAATATGGAATATGTAAATATTCAGCAAATATTATATTACCACTTACCCAGGATATAAGAGCAAATCCAGCAGCTACAAGTACAGTAGGAATAATAGCTAGACCATCTAAACCATCAGTTAGATTGACAGCATTACCAGTTCCTACAATAACAAAATGAGCTAATATAATATAAAAAAAACCTAATTGTGGTGTAATGTCTTTAAAGAATGGTATAACCAATTGGGTTGCTGATGTATTTTTACTTGTAATATATATACCTAAAGCTAAAAATATTGATATTAATGACATCCAAAAATATTTCCAATATGCAGATAATCCTTTAGAATTTCTATGTACTACTTTAATATAATCATCAATAAAACCAATAAAACCAAAACTTAAAAGAACTATTAATACACACCAAATATATGGATTAGATGGATATGCCCAGATCATAACTGAAATAGTAATTGAGATTAAAATCATAATTCCACCCATGGTCGGTGTCCCACACTTACTTAAATGTGATTCAGGACCATCATTACGTACAGTTTGACCAATCTGAAATTTTTTTAACCAAAAAATCATAGATTTACCCATCCAGAGAGAAATAAACAAAGCTGTGAGTAAACTAATTACTGCGCGGAATGTGAGATATGAAAAAATGTTGAAACCAGAATAAAAAAATTCTAAAGATTTAGCTAGCCATACTAGCATTTTGCTTTCTCCTGTAAGCCATATACTATCTGTTCCATGGCTGCCATACGTGAACCTTTAATTAAAATCGTTATATTTTTATATTCACATATCATTATCCATAAATGTTCCAAAAGTAAATTTTTATTAGTGAAATGTTTACCTTTATTACTTTTTTCACTGATTAAATGGCTAAATCTACCAATGCTTAGTATATAATCAATTTCTGCACTTTTAACTAGTTCACCTATTTTGATATGTAATGCTTCTGATTGACATCCTAATTCTAACATATCCCCCGTAACCAGCACACGAAAACCAGGCATATGACTTAATACATCAATAGCAGCCGTCATAGATCCAATATTTACATTATAACTATCATCAAGTACTAATTTATTAGTTGTTAAATAAATTGGGAATAACCTACCAGGACAAGGGGATAATTTTTGTAAACCAGTTTGAATATTAGATAATGATGCATCTACAGACATAGAAAGTGCTGCAGCAGCTAATGCATTGGCAATGTTATGACGACCAGGCAATGGGAGTTTAATATCTATATTACCTCGTGGAGTATGTAAGGTGAAAAATGTACTAGTTGTTTTAAATACGATATCACTGGCGCTAAATTCGGCATTAGTAATTGGTTTAAGAGAAAAACTCCATAATTTCTTATTCACTAAATATGAATACCAGTTAGTCATGTCATTACTATCAGCATTAATAATTGCAGTACCATGTATAGGAAGATTATTAAAAATCTCACCTTTACCTTTAGCTACATTAGCTAAAGAACCAAAACCTTCTAAATGTGATGCTGATAAATTATTTATTAATACAGCTTCTGGGCAAACTAAATTAGTAGTGTAAGCAATTTCACCTTTATGATTAGCACCAAGCTCAATAACTATATAATCATGTTCTTTCGTAAGACGTAATAAAGTCATTGGTACACCTAAATCATTATTTAGATTACCTATATTACATAATGTTTTACCACATTGACTTAAAATAACTGATGTCATTTCTTTTACGGAAGTTTTACCTGAAGAACCAGTGAGTGCTACCACGCGTGCTTTTGATTGTTGGCGAACCCAAGCTCCAAGTTGACCAAAGGCAATACGCATATTAGATACTACAACTTGCGGTATTGAAGTAGGCATAAGTTGATTAACTAAAAGTGCACTCGCACCTTTTGTAACTGCTTCTGCGACAAAAGCATGAGCATCAAAATGTTTTCCTATTAATGCTACAAATAGGCTACCAGTAATAAATTTACGTGTATCGGTAGTAACATTTACAATAGTTAGATCCCTACCATATAGCCTACCACCACTAATTTCTGATAAAGTTTTAAGAGAAATGGGAATCATAGAGATATGCCTAATAAATTAGCAACAGTAAATCGATCGGAATAATTAATACGTCGATTACCAATAATTTGATATAATTCATGTCCTTTACCTGCAATTAATATTATATCATCAATTTTTGCATTCATTATAACATTAGTGACCGCTTGTAGCCTATTAGGAATAATATGTACTCGTTCCGGAGCATATACACCAGAAATAATATCATTTATTATAACTTTTGATTCTTCACTACGTGGATTATCATCAGTTATAATTACTACATCTGCATATCGTTCCGCGATATTACCCATTAATGCTCTTTTACCTCTATCTCGATCACCTCCACATCCAAATACACACCATAATTTTCCTTTACAGTGTAAACGTATTGCTTTCAAAGCATTCTCTAAAGCATCTGGTGTATGAGCATAATCTACAATTACAGTACTTTGTCCTGGTTTAGTAAATACTTCCATACGACCACATACTGGTTTCAGTTGAGAAGCACTGTTAACTAATTCATTGAATGGATAATTAAGAGTTAAAAGAGTTGCAAGAGCTAATAGCAAGTTATTTACATTAAACTTACCAATCAATTGACTATCAATCTTACCTTCACCCCAGCTAGAACTAAAATTGATATGAGATCCAGCATGATGATAATCAATAAATCTAGATTTTATAAAATTGTTAGTATTTAGTTGTAAATTATTTTTAATTGTAACAACAACAGCATTTGGACATTTAATAAACCATCGATGTTCTATTTCATTATTTACATTAATAATAATATTATTAACTTTATGTTCAGAAAAAAGTCGCCATTTTGCTGATTCATAATTTTGTATATCACCATGGTAATCAAGATGATCACGGCTTAAATTAGTTAATACTGCAATTTCAAATGGTAATGCAGCAACACGATATTGCATTAAAGCATGAGAAGAGATCTCCATCACAACTAAGCTAACTTGTTTCTTTGCAAAATTATATAAATTACGTTGTACTTCTACAGCTGAATCAGTAGTATTTTCTGTTAGAGTCAAATATCCGTATAAACCATTACCTATTGTGCCCATCACAGCACTATTTTTACCTAATATATTTGCCCACTGTGCAATCAATTGCGTCGTAGTCGTTTTACCATTAGTTCCGGTTACACCAATAATTTTTAATTTCTTAGCAGGTTGTTGATAGAAGCATCCAGCTAACGAAGAAAGATGTTTTAATAACTGCGACAAATAAATAACTGGAATACCATTAAATTCACGTATATCACCGTCTTTAGCTACACCTTCAGCCTCGGCAATAACAGCAACTACCCCTTGAGATATTGCATGAGAAATAAAATGACGACCATCAAAACGATGCCCTACTACAGCTATAAATAGATCACCATATACCGCAGAACGACTATCTATTACCATATCACGTAATATAATTGAAGGTACATTAGGTACTCTAGAAAAAAGTAAGTCGCGTAAGTTACAGTATGTTACTTGATTGCTCACTTTCTTTTGATACCCCTATTAAGTAATTACTTATTTGTTACTATAATAAAGGTAGTGCATCTGGTGCAATATTCATTGTTCGTAGAACTTTACCCATAATAGCACTAAATACTGGAGCAGAAACTGTACCACCATAATATTTTCCAGCTTGAGGATTATTAATTACCACTACTAGTGCAAAACGAGGATGGCTAACAGGTGCTATTCCTGCAGTATAAGCTATGTATTTATTTATATAATGCCCTTTTGAATTAACTTTCTTAGCTGTACCTGTTTTAATAGCTATACGATAGCCTTTAACAGAAGCTTTTATACCACCACCTCCTGGTAAAGCTACGCTTTCCATCATATGTATAACTGTTTTAACAATATTTTCTGGAAATACTCGTTTACCTAATACTGGAGAATCAACTTTTATAATCGACATTGGATATGTTAAACCATAGCTACCAATCGTTGCATAAACTCGTGCTAACTGTAATGGTGTGACCATAAGTCCATAACCAAAGGAAAAAGTTGCTCTTTCTAAGTTAGACCACCGAAGTTTTTTAGGATATAATCCCTTACTCTCACCAGTTAATCCTATATTAGTAAGTTTTCCTAAACCAAAATTAGCATATGTATTTAGTAAAGCTGATGGTGGCATTGATAATGCTAAACGTGAAACTCCAACATTACTTGATTTTTGTAAAATCTCAGTCAAAGTTAATGATTTATAATTTACTATATCTTTAATTTTATGCCCATCTATATAATAAGGTGTAGTATCCAATATACTATTTTCTTTTATTATCCCATGTTGTAATGCAGTCATAATAACCATAGGTTTTACAGTTGAACCTGGTTCAAAACTATCAGTAATAGCACGATTACGTATAATATAATTAGGTGTATTAATGAGATTATTTGGATTATAGGATGGACTATTTGCTAATGCTAATATTTCACCAGTATTTACGTCTACTAATATTGCTACTCCTGATTCAGCTTTATTAAAATTTGTAGCGTTATTTAATTCTCTATTTACTAATACTTGTAATCGTCCATCAATACTAAGTGTTAAGTTATAAGCTGTATGACTATCTACAGATGCAATATTTTCAATAACATGTCCATAAAGATCTTTACGCACTATACGTTTACCAGGTTTACCAGTTAACCATTTATTAAAGCTTTTCTCAATACCTTCTAATCCTTGACTATCAATATTAGTAAAACCAATTATATGTGCAGTAACATGACTACTAGGATAATAGCGACGTGATTCTTCTCTAAGGTAAACACCTGGAATATTTAATTTTTTTATATATTCTCCAATAGCTGGATTTACTTGACGTGCTAAATAAACGAATCGTCTTTTAGGATTCATATTAATATGAATCCTTAATTGATGAATTGGTATAGATAAAATATTTGATAATGCTTTCCAATGATTTTTTAATGAAAAGCTTTTATGATTATACAGCTCTTTAGTATCTACCCAAATTGCATTAAACGGAACACTAACCGCTAATGGTCGACCACTACGATCATTGATCATTCCACGTGCTGTAGGAATAGATTGCACACGTAATGAACGTAAGTCTGCCTCTTTAATCAATTTATCATTATTAATTATTTGTAACCAAGCAATACGTAATAACAAAGCAGTGAGTGATAAAAAAATATAACTACATAACACTAAAAAACGCCAATTTATAAAACTAAATTGATTTTTTTGTTTATTAAATTGCAGCATTTTCTCTGCACTACTCATTAACTTTAATATTCCTTACGTTTTTTTATTAATATATGTTCCTTATAAAGATCAATATCTTGCATTCGTAATTTATCTTTTGCTATGCGTTCAATACGACCATTATTTCCAAGAGAGTTTTCTTCTAAAATTAAATTACGCCATTCAATATTAAGAGCTTCATGTTCTAATATTAACTGTTCACGCTGTGCAGCTAATAACCGTGTTTTATGTGTAATAGTGATGACAAGAATTGAAGATATTATTACAAAAAAAAATAATATTATAATTTTTCCGAATAGCAACATATCACTATAAATAATATTAACTAAATTAAAACGTTCTTTTCTTACCATAACTATCTTCTAGTAATTAATATTTTTTTTCAGCAATACGAAGTATAGAACTACGTGCACATGGATTTTTTTTAATTTCTATTTTTTCAGGAATTAGTTTTCCAATATTTATTAACTTATAACCACCAATTTCTTTTAATTGCATTTCGCTTATTGGGACACCAATAGGTACTTGCGGCCCACGACTTTGATTACGTATAAAGCGTTTTACTAAACGATCTTCAAGTGAGTGAAAACTTATAATTGAAAGACGGCCATTTAAGGCCAATATAGGAATAACATCTTTTAATAACCTATTTATCTCTTCTAGTTCCTTATTAATCCAAATTCTAATTGCTAGAAAGCTACGTGTTGCTGGATGCTTAAATTTATCCTTTATTGGTATAGCAGCTGTAATAATTTTAACTAATTCTTTAGTGGTCATTATTGGTTTTTTAAAATTTTGTTCTACAATAGCGCAGGCAATACGTTTAGCAAAACGCTCTTCTCCATATTTTTTTAATACAAAAGTTATATCAGCTTTTTTGGCTTTTAATAGCCATTCTGCAGCTGATTGTCCTCGTGTTTGATCCATGCGCATATCTAATGGCCCATCATACATAAAAGAAAAACCTCGTTCAGGATCATTTAGTTGTGGAGAAGAAACACCAAGATCTAGTAAAATACCGTCAATTTTTCCGATTAATCCACGTTTTGTTACATATTCTAGTAAAGACGAAAAGGATCCATGTATAATAGAAAACCGTGGATCTTTTATTTTAGATGCAATAGCTATAGCTTGTGGATCTCGATCAATAGCTAGTAATTTGCCGGTTTTACCTAACTTTGATAGAATCAATTGAGAATGACCACCTACTCCGAAAGTACAATCAATATAAATTCCATTTTTTTTAATATTTAGGCTATTAACTGCTTGTTCTAACATTACTGTATTATGTGTATATTTTTTATACATTATTATAATTATATATATATTGTATAGCAATAAAGCTTATAATTATTTTAAATAAATATTGCTGCACCAGTTAAGATTTCGAATTAATTTAATAAAAATTATTTATAATAACTAACATTAAATTTTTATATTTAAATTTAAACTCTATGTAAGTTGTCTTATAGCAATAAATATTATAAGAGTAAAAGTTACTTAACAAATATATAATATAACTATTATTAGTTTAATACACGTTTATTCATAGTAAGTTAAAATAGTTTAGTTATTATATATTGATGTAAAAAGAAAAATAATTTTAATTAAATGAGTCATAAAAACAAAAAAGATATAAATTAATAAAATAGATGAATATATTTTTTATTGAATAAAATAAATTATTTAATTTAAAAAAAATTAATTTTTAAATACGATTAATCATCATAGAAAACTAATATCATAATTCATTAAATGAATAGTTAACTATTGAATAAGTTAATTAATACAGTTATTAATGAGATAATAAATATATACTTTAAAATCTACTTAAAGCAGAATGTTTATCTATGAAAAATATTTATATCATTCCATCTATGACTTTAATTTTAAATAAACAATATTACTTAAATTAAGTATTTACTTGTTTTAAGTTAAAATATAAATAATTAAAAATTTATACTTTATTTTTATTATGATATTAATCATTTACGAAATGATTAATATCAAGATCCAACAAAATTTTTAAAATATTTTACATTTTAGAGAAATAAATTTTATTGGATAAATACATAATTAATTAAATATACATTAAGATAAAAAATTAATTAAATAAAAAAACATAAATCAAACAAAAATACGTTTAAAATATAATATATAATTATATATCGCTTTTTAATAAAAAGTAAATAAGTATTAAAATATTAAAATTAAAGTTAAGATATAACATCATAAAAATCTTTTGAGTAAGTACATTACGTTAAATAATTAACGCATTATACGATCTCCACGTGATATTCCTACAATACCTGAACGTACTATTTCTACAATTTCTGATATTTCTCTTATAATATTAAGAAAAGCATTTAATTTATTACTAGTACCTGATAATTGTGCTATATATAGTATAGATGTTACATCAACAATTTGACCACGAAAGATTTCTATATTACGCTTTACTTCTTCTCGACTATATCCATTTGATTGAATTTTTACTAACATAATTTCACGTTCAACATATGCAAATTGTCCAAGCTCATTTACACGCAGTACATCTATTAACTTATGGAGTTGTTTTTCAATTTGTTCAAGTATTTTTTCATCTCCTACTGTTTGGATGGTCATACGTGAAAGTGTTGGATCATCAGTTGGGGCTACAGTTAAACTTTCAATATTATAACCACGTTGTGAAAATAATCCTATCACGCGAGATAAAGCTCCTGATTCATTTTCAAGCAAAACTGATAAAATACGACGCATAATTAAGTTCTCTCTATTTTACTTAACCACATATCATTCATGGCACCTCCCTGAATTTGCATCGGATAAACATGCTCATTACTGTCAATAGTTACATCAACAAAGACTAAATAGCCTTTGGATAAAATTTCTAAAGCTAATGTTAATTTTTCTTCTAATTCAGATGGATACTCAATTGAAATACCCACATGATTATAAGCTTCAGCTAAATGTATAAAGTTCGGTAATGATTTCATATAAGATTGGGAATGACGTCCAGAGTAAATCATATCCTGCCATTGTTTAACCATTCCTAAAAAACGGTTATTAAGATTTAATATTAATACTGGAAGGTTATATTGTAGAGCAGTTGATAGTTCTTGAATATTCATTTGAATACTACCGTCGCCAGTTATACAAATCACTGTTTCTTTTGGTAATGCTATTTTTACACCTAATGCAGCTGGTAAACCGAATCCCATTGTACCTAAACCACCAGAGTTAATCCAGCGACGTGGTTTATTAAAAGGATAATAAAGTGCAGTAAACATTTGATGTTGACCAACATCAGAAGCTACGTATGCATTACCTTTTGTTAAATGCCAAATTTTTTCTATAACTGCTTGTGGTTTAATTTTATTACTATTTCTATCAAATTCTAGACATTTATAATTACGCCAATCTTCTATTTTCTGCCACCAATCATGCAATCTATTAAATTGTTGTTTTTTTTCGAATGGAGTTAATAGTTCTAGTATTCTTAATAATGTTTGTTTTGCATCGCCAACTATTGGAACGTCAGCGCTAATAGTTTTAGATATTGAAGTGGGGTCAACGTCAATATGCATTATAGTAGCGTGAGGACAATATTTAGATACATTATTAGTAGTACGATCATCAAAGCGCACACCAATACCAAACACTAAATCAGCATTATGCATCGTCATATTAGCTTCATAAGTACCATGCATACCTAACATTCCTATACATTGTCGATGAGTTCCTGGAAATCCACCAAGCCCCATCAAGGATGTAGTTACAGGAATATTTAATTTTTCTGCCAATTGTAATAATTCTGCTTCACAACCTGAATTAATAACACCACCTCCGATATAAAATACTGGTTTACATGCTGCAAGAAGAGTTTTTAATGCGCGTTTAATTTGTCCTTTATGTCCTTGAAAAGTAGGGTTATAAGAACGAATAGTTATTTTTTTTGGCCAAACATATGGTAATTTTTTTGTTATATTAAGAATATCTTTAGGTAAATCTATTACTATTGGCCCTGGACGACCACTTGCTGCAAGCCAAAAAGCTTTTTTAATTATAATAGGAATTTCTGCGGTATTTTTTACTAAAAAGCTGTGTTTTACTATAGGTCGTGAAATTCCAACCATATCACATTCTTGAAAAGCATCATAACCAATCAACGAAGAATTTACTTGTCCTGATAAAATAACTATTGGAATAGAATCCATATATGCTGTTGCAATACCTGTAATAGCATTAGTTGCACCTGGTCCAGATGTCACTAATACTACTCCAACTTTTCCTGTTGCTCGTGCTAAACCATCAGCCATATGTACTGCACTTTGCTCATGTCGAACTAATATATGTTTGATACCTCCTATTGTTTCTAGTGCATCATAAATATCTAATACTGCTCCACCTGGATAACCGAATACTTGCTTTACATCTAGAGCAATTAATGAACGGACAATCATTTCAGCTCCTGATAACATTTCCATTTTCTATCTCCTCTATAATCGAGGAATTCGATTACTTAACTCAATTCTAATTTACACTATGTCAATAGTATTTCAGTGTCTATTCGTTTATTAATAATAAAAAATTAATCTTTTTAAAATATAAAAATAGAATTTATTTATTTCATGTAAATAATAGTTAATTTATAAATTTTACTAATGTTATTTAATTTTTAATTTATAAAAAATATTAGATATTAAGTTATTAGAAGAAATAAGAGAATTTTAAATAAATATTATATATTTAATAATTATATCTATTTAATTTAAAAAATTTAATTATTAATTTATTAAAATTAAATAATAAATAATATTTTTATTAGGTGTTTTCTTTATTTCATTGATAATAAATATCTTATTGAAATAATTTGCTTTGATTATTAGAATTAAGATTGATAATAATCAAAATTAATAATTAATTATAATGTAATTAGCATAACCCCTCCCCCCGCTTAATCGCGGGTTTTTTTTATGCTAATTACATTAAAGATATTAAAATGTCTAAGTAACATTATAAGGAACATGATTATGAGCCAACAAATTATTATTTTTGATACAACTTTACGTGATGGTGAACAATCATTACAAGCTAGCTTAAGTGTAAAAAAAAAATTACAAATCGCTCTAGCATTAGAAAGGATGGGTATAGACATCATAGAAGCTGGTTTTGCAATTTCATCTCCAGGAGATTTCGAATCTATACAAACTATAGCTAATAATATTAAAAATAGCCGAATCTGTAGTTTGGCACGATGCGTAGAGCAAGATATTGATGCTGCTTATAAAGCATTGTGTAGTTCAGAAGCCTTTCGTATACATATTTTTATTGCTACTTCACCAATACATATTACTACTAAATTACATAGTACAATGCCAAAAATCATTGAACGTGCTGTTTATATGACTAAGAGAGCTCGTAATTATACTAATGATGTAGAATTTTCTTGCGAAGATGGTGGTCGTACTCCACTTGATGATTTATGCCGAATAGTTGAGGCTACTATAAATGCTGGAGCTACTACTATTAATATTCCAGATACTGTAGGTTATACATTTCCAAATGAATACGCAGGAATTATTATGGAATTAATCAACCGTGTGCCAAATATTGATAAAGCAATTATTTCAGTACATACACATAATGATCTTGGTATGGCAACAGGTAATTCTATTGCTGCTATATTAGCTGGAGCAAGACAAATTGAAGGGACGTTAAATGGTTTAGGTGAACGTGCTGGTAATTGTGCACTAGAAGAAATTATTATGGCTATAAAAACACGTCAAAATATGATGAAAGTATACACTAATATTAACTGTAAAGAAATATATCGTACTAGTCAAATTATTAGTCAAATTTGTAATATGCCAATTCCAGCTAATAAAGCAATAATTGGTTCAAATGCTTTTGCTCACTCCTCTGGAATTCATCAAGATGGAGTATTAAAAAATCGTAAGAACTATGAGATTTTAAATCCAGAATCTATTGGCTTGCATAAAATTCAATTAAATTTAACATCAAGATCAGGTAGATCAGCCGTAAAATATCGTATGGAAGAAATGGGTTATAAAGATTCTGATTATAACTTAGATAGATTATATGATGCTTTTTTAAAGTTAGCAGATAAAAAAGGTCAAGTATTTGATTATGATTTGGAAGCTCTAGCGTTTATTAATCAACAAAATGAAGAAGTAGAATACTTTCAACTTAAATCATTCAATATTCATACTGGAACAAATATAATGGCAACTGCTTCTGTACAAATGAAATGTGGTAATGAAATAAAAGCTGATGCTGCTACTGGTAACGGTCCTGTAGATGCTATTTACCAAGCAATTAATCGCATTGTTGGTTTTGAAGTAGAACTTTTAACCTACAAATTAAGCTCTAAAGGTCACGGTAAAAATGCACTTGGTCAAGTAGATATTGTTGTCAAATACTACTGTCGTAAATTTCATGGAGTCGGTTTAGCAACTGATATCGTTGAATCTTCTGCAAAAGCGATGGAAAATGCGTTAAATAGCATTTTTAAAGCTAAACAAGTTAAGAAAGAGTTATTACATCGTAAATTTAATGAACATAATAAAGTATTTTAACATAGAATGGTATAATTATGAAAAATTTTCATATAGCAGTCATGTCTGGTGATGGCATTGGTCCAGAAGTAATGGGACAAGCTATAAAAATTTTAAATGTAATTTGTACTTGTTTTGACCTACATATAACTACTAGTGAATATGATATAGGTGGTATAGCTATCGATCGTTACGGAGATCCATTACCTTCATGTTCTCTTTTTGGTGCTAAACAATCAGATGCTATTCTTTTAGGTTCAGTAGGGGGAAATAAATGGCATTATCTTCCATTAAATAAACAACCAGAATGTGGTGCTTTATTACCATTACGTAAATATTTTAAATTATTTAGTAATATACGTCCTGCAGTGCTTTTTAAAGGAATGGAAATGTTTAGTCCTTTGCGTAACGATATTGCTTCTCGTGGATTTAATATTCTTTGTGTACGTGAATTAACTGGAGGTATTTATTTTGGAACTCCAAAAGGTCGTAAAGGCAATGGACCATACGAACATGCATTTGATACTGAAATTTATTATTATTTTGAAATCGAACGTATCGCACATATTGCCTTTAAAGCTGCTCGTAAGCGTCGTAACAAAGTGACTTCTATCGATAAAGCTAATGTTTTACAAAGCTCTATAATGTGGCGTGAAATTGTTAATGATATTGCTATTAAATTTTATCCAGATGTTCAATTAGAGCATATGTATATTGATAATGCTACAATGCAACTTATTAAGGAACCATCACAATTTGATGTACTATTATGTTCTAACTTATTTGGCGATATTATTTCTGATGAATGTGCCATGATTACTGGTTCAATAGGTATGTTGCCATCTGCTAGTTTAAATGAAAATGGTTTTGGATTATACGAGCCAGCAGGAGGTTCTGCACCAGATATTGCAGGTCAAAATATAGCTAATCCAATAGCACAAATTCTTTCTCTATCCTTATTATTAAGATATAGCCTTAATGCTAATGAAGCTGCTGATAGCATCGAGCGTGCTATCAGTCAAACATTAGAAGCAGGCTATAGAACTTGTGATTTACTAACTAATAATCCATCTGCTATCACTGTAAATACTGATGAAATGGGTAGTATCATTGCGAGTTTTATTGTTAAGGAAAATAAAAATGAAAAACTTATACCAGAAGTTATTTGATTCACATGTTGTCTATGAAGCACCTAATGAAACTCCATTGATATATATTGATCGTCATTTAATTCATGAAGTCACATCACCACAAGCTTTTCATAGACTACGAATAAATGGTCGTACTGTACGACAACCATCTAAAACATTTGCCACCATGGATCATAATGTCTCTACTAAAACAAAAAATATTAACGCATCTGGTGAGATGGCTCGAATTCAAATGCAAGAATTAATAAAAAATTGCTCTGACTTTAATATCGAATTATATGATTTACATCATCCATTTCATGGTATTGTTCACGTTATCGCTCCTGAACAAGGTATTATTTTACCAGGAATGACAATAGTATGTGGAGATTCTCATACTGCTACTCACGGAGCATTTGGTGCTTTAGCATTTGGAATTGGCACATCAGAGGTAGAACATGTACTCGCAACGCAAACTTTAAAACAAGATCGTGCTAAAACAATGCAAATTGAAGTTTTAGGCCATATCCATCCATATATTACTGCTAAAGATATAATTCTTTTTATTATCAGCAAAATTGGCAGTGCTGGAGGTAGTGGTTATGTTGTAGAATTTCATGGATCAGTAATTCAAGCAATGAGCATGGAAAGTCGTATGACTTTATGCAATATGTCAATTGAAATGGGTGCTAAAGCTAGTATTATTGCACCAGATAATACTACATTTAAATATTTAAAGAAAAAAAGATTTTCACCGAAAGGTGAACAATGGAAGAAAGCTATTGCCTATTGGCATACTTTAAAATCTGATAATAACGCTATATTTGATTCTATCAAAACATTAAATGTAACTGATATTGCTCCACAAATCACATGGGGAACTAATCCTAGTCAAGTAATAGCAATCGATCAAACTATTCCTCATCCACTATTATTTGATGATCCAGTTGAAAGAGCATCTGTAGAGAAAGCATTATCTTATATGGATCTTAAACCAGGTGTTAAGCTAACTGATATCACTATTAATAAAGTATTTATTGGATCTTGTACTAATTCACGTATTGAAGATTTACGTGTAGTTGCAGAAATTGTCAAAGGACGTAAAGTTGCATCGAATGTCATGGCTCTTATTGTACCTGGTTCTAATCAAGTAAAAATACAAGCAGAAAAAGAAGGATTAGATAAAATTTTTTTAAATGCTGGATTTGAATGGCGTCTTCCAGGTTGCTCAATGTGTTTAGCTATGAATAATGATCAACTTAATCCTGGAGAACGCTGTGCTTCAACTAGCAACCGCAATTTTGAAAATCGCCAAGGTCGAGGTGGACGTACTCATCTAATGAGTCCTGCTATGGCTGCTGCTGCTGCAGTAAAAGGTCGTTTTTCAGATATTCGTCAATTTATTTAATATATTAAGAAAAATCATGGTAAAAAAATTTACTAAACATAAAGGAATCGTAGTACCACTAGATAATGCAAATGTTGATACTGATGCAATTATTCCAAAACAATTCTTACAAAAAGTAACTCGTACTGGTTTCGGTTCACATTTATTCCATAACTGGCGATTTGAGGATGATGAAGGTTTTATACCAAAAACTAACTTTGTCTTAAATAAATCAGAATATCAATATGCTACTATTTTACTTACTCGTGAAAATTTTGGTTGTGGATCTTCACGTGAACATGCATTATGGGCACTTATTGACTTTGGATTTCAAGTGATAATTGCATCAAGTTTCGCTGATATTTTTTATACTAACAGTTTAAAAAATCAACTTCTACCAGTAAAATTATCTGCATCAAATATAGAATCTATGTTTCAATTAGTTAATAATCAACCAGGTATTTTTTTTGAAGTAGATTTAGAAGAACAAATAGTCATAGCTAATAATAAAAACTATAGATTTTACATAGATAACATTAGTCGTAACTGTATGATTAACGGGCTTGATGATATCAGCTTAACATTACAACACGAAGCTAAAATCATAAATTACGAAAATTTTGATATTTTTAAAAGAATAATTCATAGCAAGTATTATGTATGATATTTTACTATTATTATGTATGATATTTTACTATCATAATACTTTATTATAAAAATTTACATCATAATCAATTATATTAATAACTACACTACATTAACTACTTTTAAAAAGTATTTTCTTAAATGAAATTAAACTTAATTGACTGATTATCTATTTTTTATATAAAATTTATTACTTAGTATAAATAAGCATAAACAAATAAATATTAGAATTTGTTATAATGATATAGCATAATAATACAACAATAGTTAGAGTTTCATTAAAGTAGATATTAATATGATGATATACTGCTTCTTTATGTAAAGAGCAAAATAAATAAACATAATCTTAAAGTACAATTATTTTAAAGAATAATTTTACATGTATTAAATTAAAATTTAATAATAAGATAAAAATAAAAAAATAGATTATTTAGATTTAGATTTAGATTTAGATTTAGATTTAGATTTAGATTTAGATTTATAAATTATATTTAATTTATCTCTCAATTTATTAAAATCATAATATTATTAAATAATAAAAGAAACAATATTTAATTATCATTATATTATGTTAATATTGTTAAGGACAACATTGTATTAGTTCATAATAAAATTATCAACATAATATATGTTTCAGGGAATTATTAAGACTACGTATGAAAAAATATATAATTACTTTACTATCTACTATAGTTAGTTTAACGATTTATAATAAGTGTTTATATGCTAATAATTTAATATCAAAATGTATTCAAAATACACCAAGTAATAAATCTTCTGTAACCAATAGTAATCACAATAAAAATAACCTACCAATTACTATTAAATCTGATTCTAATAATTTAATGTCAAAATGTATTCAAAATACACCAAGTAATAAATCTTCTGTAACCAATAGTAATCACAATAAAAATAACCCACCAATTACCATTAAATCTAATTTCGCTAATGGTACCTATCCAAAATATATAGAATTCAATGGTAATGTTAATTTACAACAAGGTAATAGTAATTTACATGCTGATAAAATACGATTTCATAAAAAACAGTTAAAAAATCAAGATCAAGATAAAGTACCGATACACACTATTGATGCTTTAGGTCATGTACATTATGATGATAATCAAATAATTCTTAAAGGCAAAAAAGTATGGACAGATTTGAATACTAAAGATATTAATGTATGGAATGGCGAATATCAGCTAGTAGGTCGCCAAGGTAGAGGTGCTGCTGAGAAAATAAAATTACGTAATTATGGCCGTTATACAATTATGGAAAATGGCAGCTTTACATCATGCTTACCAAATTTTAATAGTTGGAGTATAGTTGGTTCAACTATAATTCAAGATCGTGAAGAAGAATTAGCTAAAATTTGGAATGCTCGCTTTAAAATTGGCAATATACCTATATTTTATAGCCCTTATTTACAACTACCGACTGGAGACCATCGTCGTTCAGGGTTTTTATCTCCTAGTTTTAATTATGATGTTAACAACGGGTTTAAACTTCAGTTTCCATATTATTGGAATATTGCCTCTCAGGCTGATGTTACTATTATACCTCAATATATAACCAATCGTGGCTTGTATTTGCAAAATGAATTTCGTTATTTAACTCATTTTGGTCAAGGTATATTAAATTTAAATTATTTACCTTTCAATACATTCAATAACCATTTTAAAAAACATAATGAAGAATCTCAAAATTCTGTCAAAAGAAAATTCAATAACTATGATAAATGGTTATTTTATTGGCATCATGATGGATTATTTAATCAGCATTGGCGCTTTAATTTAAACTATACTAGGATAAGTAATCCAAATTACTTGAAAGATTTTGATTATATAAATTTTAATGATGTTGATGGTAAACAACAACTAAATTTATATAATACATTTTCTCATTGGGATTCTACTTTTTCTATTAAAGATTTTCAAATTTTTGATAGAAATAATAAACTTTATAATTTATATCGAGCAATTCCACAACTTGATGTAAATTATCAAAATAATATTGGACCATTTAATATTCATATTTATAGTCAAGCTGTAAAATTCAAGAATGTAAATCGTTATATGCCTCAAACGACTCGCCTGCATTTTGAGCCAACTATAAATTTCCCATTTTTTAATAATTGGATTAGGTTGAACAGTCAGTTCAAATTATTAGCAACATCTTATAAACAAGATGGAGTTAATTATTATAATAATAATATAAAATCTAATAATATAAATTCATTGAATCATGGTGGTTTATTAAAAACTTCAGTTAGTCGAATATTACCTGAATTTAAAATTGATAGTTATATGTTTTTAGACCGTCAAATAACAAAAGGATATACACAAACAATAGAACCACATGTTCAATATTTATATATTCCATATTGTGATCAAAATAATATTTATCTTTATGATTCAAAAATATTACAAACCAATTATAATAGTTTATTTCGTGATCGAACATACAGTGGATTAGATCGTATAACTTCAGCTAATGAATTAAGAACAGGAGTTACTACCCGTATTTACGATAATAATTTTCTTGAACGTTTTAGACTATCTGTAGGTCAAGCATATTCATTTGATCCGTATTTTATAAATAAAAAAAACATGAATAGAAACGAAGGTAATAGTAAAATAACTTGGGCAAGCAATACTTATTGGCAAATAAATGATTATTGGAAGATGAGTGCGGAGCTAAGGTATAATACTCAATTTAATAATATACTACAGGGTAATACAATTATAGATTATCATGTAGACAATAATCGTACGTTACAATTAAGTTATCGTTATACTAATCCTAAATATGTATCTGAAGTTATTAATCATCCAAAATTTTTAAATAATTTATATAATTCTGGAGTATCACAGTTAGGTATCACGGCAAAATGGCCTATTATTAATGATTGGTCAATGGTAGGAAGTTATTATTATGATCTCCATAATAATAGATCAATTGAACAATTATTAAGTATTCAATATAATTCATGTTGTTATGCTATTCGTCTAGGATATAAGCATAAAAGTAATATTTTAGATAACAATAATATTCGTGATGATAATCAAATTTCGTTTAATATTGAGCTACGTGGTTTTAATACTCATGACTCTTCAAATGAAAATGATATTTTTCGTCATCCTATAATTCCTTACCAAAGTACTGCTTTTTGATATTATTATCTTTAATAAAATATTCCATACTTTCACAATTATAATGGATAAAAAATGAAAATTTGGAGAATACTAATTTTTAGTTTAGTGATTATCAATAATATTGTATTAGCAAATCCACAAGTGATAGATAAAGTTGCTGTAATTGTAAATAACGACATAGTGCTAAAAAGTGAAATTGATGGCATAATGAATATTATAAAATTGCAAGCTCAATATTCGGATGAACAGCTTCCTGATGATAAAACATTACGTAATCAAATTATTGAACAACAAATAATGAATCATATTCTTTTAGAAAATGCGATTAGAAATAATATGCAAGTTGAAGATCAAGAGCTAAATACAGCAATAGATAACATTGCTTTACAGCACAATATTAAAACAGAGGAATTACGTAGTCGTTTAGAAGGTGATGGAATTAATTATAATGATTATCGTAATCAAATACGTAAAGAAATATTAATTACAGAAACACGGAATAATGAAGTACGTCAACGTTTTACAATATCTGCTGATGAAGTAAAAAAAATGGCGGAAAAAATTAATTTAGAAAATATTCAAAATATAGAATTAAATATTAGTCAGATATTAATACCTTTATCAGAACACCCTACGAAAAAAGAAATACAACAACAAAAATTACTTGCAAATAAGATAATTGAAAAAATAAAATATGGTTCTAATTTTAATAGATTAGCTCTACGTTATTCAAGTGATGCACAAGCAATAAAAGGTGGGAAAATAGGATGGCGTAAAATTGAAGAAATGCCAATCTTATTTTTCAAAGTTCTTAGTACAGCAAAAATAGGAGATATCATTGGTCCTATACATTCTGATGCAGGATTTCATATTTTAAAAATAAACGATGTACTTAATCATAATGATGATAATGCATTTATTACGGAAAAATTCCATATACGCCATATTTTATTAGAAAATTCTCCTTTACTTAATGATGAACAAGCATTTAATAAATTAAAACAAATTACTATTGATATTAAAAACGGTAAAACTACTTTTATAAAGTCAGCTCAAAAATTTTCTGAAGATAAAAATTCATCTGATAGTGGAGGTGATATTGGTTGGTTTACACCTGAAATGTACGAACCTGAATTACGCAATATTATTCTTAAATTAGAAAAAGGACAAATTAGTGAACCAGTGCAGTCGTCTATAGGATGGCATTTAATTCAAATGATAGATAGATATAAATTTAATAATAAAAGTACAATACAAAAAAATAAAGCATATTTTATTCTATTTAATCGTAAATTTATGCAAGAAATTGAACTTTGGATGAAAGAACAACGAGCTGGTGCTTATATAAATATTATTGAATAATAATGATAAAGAAACATCGTATCATAATAACTCCTGGAGAACCTGCTGGTATTGGTCCTGATATTGTAATCCAACTAGCACAGTTTAAATGGCCAGTTGAGCTTGTAGTATGCGCTGATGGAGAGATGCTTCGTAAGCGTGCTATTCAATTAGGATTACCATTAATATTATACGATTATAAATCACATAACTTACCACAGTTAGATCAAAGAAGTTCATTGGCACTATTACAAGTTGATACTATATATCCAGTAACTGCTGGTAGTCTATTGAGTGCTAACAGTCATTATGTAATCAATACTCTAATACGTGCTTGTGATGGTTGCTTAAATGGTGAATTTGATGCTATTGTCACAGGTCCAGTGCATAAAGGAATTATTAATGACGCAGGCATAGCATTTACTGGCCATACTGAATTTTTTGCTAACCGTACTGCTAGTAGTCGTGTGGTAATGATGTTAGTAGTAGAAAATTTACGCGTAGCGTTAGTAACAACACATTTACCATTAAAAAATGTCTGTAATGCAATAACTTATGATACTTTAGATCAAGTTATTAATATTTTATATAATAGTATGCAAAAAAAATTTGGCATTTTAAATCCACATATTTTAGTTTGTGGCCTCAATCCGCATGCAGGTGAAAATGGACATATAGGCAATGAAGAAGTGGAAATTATTATTCCAACGCTTAATAAATTACGTTACAATGGAATTAGTTTAACAGGTCCTCTACCAGCAGATACTATATTTCAATCGAAGTATTTACAAAAAGCTGATGTCATATTAGCGATGTATCATGATCAAGGTCTACCAGTATTAAAATATTTAGGTTTTGGTAAAGCAGTAAATATTACTCTTGGATTACCCTTTATTCGTACTTCTGTAGATCATGGTACTGCTTTAGAATTAGCTGGTTTAGGTCAGGCGCAAATAGGTAGTCTTAGGTCTGCTCTTAAACTTGCTATTTCTATTATTAATTTATGAATAATAATTTTTATTATGAACAATAATTTTTATAAAGGACATCATATACGTAAAAGTTTTGGACAAAACTTTTTAATCGATCAGGATATTATTAGAAAAATTGTTTCTGCTATTGCTCCTCAAAAAAGTGAATCACTAGTTGAAATAGGGCCAGGATTAGGTGCATTAACAGTTCCTATAAGCGAGAAATTAGATTCATTGTTAACAGTTATTGAATTAGATCGTAATCTTGTTACTCGTTTACAAAATCATTATTTTCTAAGTTATAAATTAAAAATTTATCAACAAGATGCAATAAATTTTGATTTTGGTGCTCTAGAAAAAAAACAAGGTCAACCGTTACGTGTATTTAGTAACTTACCATATAATATTTCTACAAAATTAATATTTCACTTATTTAAGCATCTTATATCTATTAAAGATATGCATTTAATGCTTCAAAAAGAGGTTTCTAATCGATTAATTGCTAAACCTAGCACTAAAGCTTACGGTCGTCTTAGTGTAATGGCACAGTACTATTGTCAAATCATTCCTATACTTGAAGTTCCTGCTAGAGCTTTTATACCCGTACCTAAAGTAGATTCAATGTTAGTACGTCTAGTCCCTCTTTCTTTACCAGCTTATCCAGTAAAAAAATTAAGTTTATTAAGTTTTATTACTTCAAAAATATTTAGCCAACGTCGTAAAATTCTTCGTAATAGCTTAAATAATATCATACCAATAAGTATTTTAAATGAATTGAATATTGATTTATCATTAAGAGCAGAAGATTTAACTGTAATTCAATGCTGCCAATTAGCAAATTGCTTAGATTCTTATAAAACCGAAATATTAAATCATTTAAAGAACTAAATATATATTATAAAATATTACTAAACGGGCTTTTTTATCTGCTATGAGCTAAGTATAAAACATATTTATATTAGTTTTTTTGGAGTTATTAGTGAATACATATTTAATTGGAGATATTCATGGATGTTACGATGAACTTTGTGATTTATTATCACAAGTTAATTTTCAACCTAAACAAGATGAACTATGGCTAACAGGGGATCTCGTAGGTAGAGGTCCTAATTCTCTTGAAGTACTACGCTATATAAAATCTCTTGGTAACTGTGTTCGATTGGTATTAGGTAATCATGACTTACGATTAATATCAATACATTCTGGTATTTGTCGCGAAAAGACACAAGATTTTTTAACAACACTACTAAATGATAAAAATATTAATGAGTTGATATACTGGTTACGTTGTCAGCCATTAATTCAAGTAGATAATAAAAAAAAAATATTGATGACACATGCAGGTATTACTCCTCAATGGGATCTAGAAACTGCAAAATCATGTGCACATGAAGTAGAAACAATTCTTGCTAGCAATAGTTATTGGTTATTACTACATAATATTATGTATAACTATACACCAAATAAATGGATGCCTAAGATGCAAGGATTATCTCGTTTATGCTTTACTACTAAAGTTCTAACTAAAATGCGTTTTTGCTTGTCAAATGGTGAATTAGATATGAGTTGTAAAAGTAATCCAAAGTTTGCCCCAAAATATTTAAAACCATGGTTTATGATGCCAAGTAAAATAGATAGCAATTATACATTAGTATTCGGTCACTGGGCTTCAATAGAAGGAAAAGGCATACCAAATAATATGATTGGCCTAGATACTGGCTGCTGTTGGGGTTATAATCTAACTTTACTACATTGGGAAAAAAAAAGGTATTATATACAAAAATCAAAAATTATTTCTTTTTAAAATCTCAAAGCAATAGTCATAAGGGTTTTGTACATTAGCATTGTAGGATTGACGAAATATAGTTTTCCACTCATTTAATTTATAATGTGGAAATTTAATATTGCCTTTTACTTCAATAGCAACATGAGTAAGATATAGACGATGTGCATATACTAACATTTGTTTATAAATAAGACCACCACCAATTACCATAATTTCTTTAGATTTTCCTGCAACTTTAACTGCTTCATCTAATGAATTTACCCATATTACACTACTACTATCACTATAAGATTTATTTTTATGATGGCTAACTACAATATTGATACGCCCAGGAAGTACTCTTCCAATAGATTCAAAAGTAATACGGCCCATGATAATAGGTTTATTCATGGTATTACGCTTAAACCATACTAAATCTGCTGGAAGTTTCCATGGTATGACATTTTGTATACCAATAACTCTATTTATGGTAAGTGCTGCAATTAAACTTATCATATTAAATACAATATTTAATTATTCTTAATTATAAGAATCTAGTTAAAATTAATTAATAATTTATTGTTAGAAAATTTGTGCATGTAATTTTTGTAATGAAATTACTTTTTTTATTGGATCTATCTTTAATGCCATAGTAGTAGCAAAACTTCCATTTAAAGTTGTATCATAATGTACTTTATATTTTAGGGCACTACGACGAATTAATTTTGAATCTTCAATTGCTTGACGTCCTGCAGTAGTATTTACAATATAGGTATATTCTCCATTTTTTATACGATCTTGAATATGCGGTCGACCTTCATGTACCTTGTTTACTAAACGAGGATTAATTCCAGCTTCACCTAATACAATAGCAGTTCCATGAGTAGCATCAAGTTCAAAGCCACAATTTAATAATTTTGCTGCTAAAACAACAATGCGTTTCTTATCTTCTTCACGTACTGATAATAATACACGACCATTTTTTTTCATGTTACTTTGAGCCCCTAACATGGCTTTAGCGAATGCTTCTGCAAAAGTAGAACCTATACCCATAGTCTCACCAGTAGAACGCATTTCAGGCCCAAGTATAGGATCTACACTAGAAAATTTATTGAAAGGTAAAACAACTTCTTTTACAGAGTAATAAGGAGGTATTACTTCTTTTGTAATACCTTGTTCTATCAATGTCTTACCAACCATTACACGTGCAGCAATTTTCGCCAATGGTACACCAGTAGCTTTAGATACGAAAGGTACAGTACGCGATGCACGCGGATTAACTTCAATAATATATACTTCATTATCTTTTACAGCAAATTGTACATTCATTAAACCACATACATTTAATTCAAAAGCTAATTTTGATACTTGTTCCCGCATTATATTTTGAATTTCATGATTTAAAGTATAAGCTGGAAGAGAACATGCTGAATCACCTGAATGTATTCCTGCTTGTTCAATATGTTCCATAATACCACCAATTAAAATATTCTGACCATCACAAATAGCATCAATGTCTACTTCTATGGCATCATCAAGAAAATGATCCAATAATACAGGAGCATGATTAGAAACAGAAATTGCATTTTGAAAATAATGTTTTAAATCAATCTCATCATAAATAATCTCCATTGCACGACCTCCTAAAACATAAGATGGACGTACTACTAATGGATAACAAATATCAATGGCTTTTTCTATAGCTTGATCAAGTGTATTAACAGTAGCATTAGCAGGCTGTTTAAGATTTAAGTACTGGACTGTTTGTTGAAACCGCTCACGATCTTCTGCTCGATCAATAGAATCTGGACTAGTACCAATAATAGGTACACCAGCTTTTGCTAATGCAATAGCTAATTTTAGAGGAGTTTGACCTCCATATTGGACGATAACACCTTTTGGTTTTTCAATACGTACAATTTCTAATACATCTTCCAATGTAACTGGTTCAAAATACAGACGATCAGATATATCATAATCAGTAGATACAGTTTCTGGATTACAATTTATCATAATTGTCTGATAACCATCTTCATGCAATGCTAACGATGCATGGACACAACAGTAATCAAATTCTATACCTTGTCCAATTCGATTTGGACCACCTCCTAGTACTATTATTTTATTGATATTATGTTTTGGGTTAGCTTCACATTCATCTTCATAAGTAGAATACATATATGCAGTATCAGTATTAAATTCTGCAGCACAAGTATCAACACATTTGTATACTGGATGTAAATTATATTTTAAACGAAGATTACGAATTTCTTCCTCTACTACACCAACTAAATCTGCTATACGAGCATCAGAAAATCCTTTACGCTTGAGGAGACGTAAGAAATCGATATTTAATAAATTTATACCTTTAAGTATTACTTTTTCTTCTAAACGTACTATTTCTTCAATTTGTACTAAAAACCAACGGTCAATATTAGTTAAGTGAAATACGTCATCTACAGATAGACCAAAACGAAACGCATCAGCTATATACCAAATACGCTCAGGTCCCGGATCCTTTAGTTCATGACGAATTTGAGTTAATGCTTCAGTATCATTTAAATTAATTCTTGGCTCAAAACCATTAGCTCCTATTTCTAAACCACGTATAGCTTTTTGAATCGATTCTTGAAATGTACGACCAATTGCCATTACTTCACCTACAGATTTCATTTGTGTAGTAAGTCGGTCATTAGCACCAGAAAACTTTTCAAAATTGAATCGTGGAAGTTTAGTAACTATATAATCAATTGAAGGTTCAAAAGAGGCTGGTGTATTCTTTCCAGTAATATCATTCATTAATTCATCAAGGGTAAAGCCAACTGCAAGCTTTGCAGCTACTTTTGCAATTGGAAAACCAGTAGCTTTTGATGCTAATGCAGAAGAACGTGATACTCGTGGATTCATTTCAATGACCACTAAGCGACCGTCCTGAGGATTTATTGAAAATTGAACATTAGATCCTCCAGTTTCCACACCAATCTCACGTAATATCGCTAATGAAGCATTACGCATATTTTGATATTCTTTATCAGTTAATGTTTGTGCAGGAGCGATAGTAATTGAATCACCAGTATGAATACCCATAGCATCAAGATTTTCTATACAACATACAATTATAGAATTATTATTCTTATCTCGTACTACTTCCATTTCATATTCTTTCCATCCAATCAATGATTCATCTATTAAAAGTTCATTTATCATAGATAAATCTAAACCACGTTCACAAATATCTTCAAATTCTTCACGATTATAGGCAATACCACCTCCAGTACCACCCATAGTAAACGAAGGACGAATAATACATGGAAAACCTACTTCTTCAGCAATTTGTACAGCTTCATCCATAGTATGTGCGATTCCAGAACGTGCTGTATCAAGACCAATATTTTTTATTAGCATGTCAAAAAGACGACGATCTTCCGCTTTACTAATAGTATCTGCTGTAGCACCAATCATAATTACATTAAATTCTTTTAGTATTCCTTGACGATCTAACTGTAATGCACAATTCAATGCAGTTTGACCTCCCATAGTAGGAAGTATGGCATCTGGACGTTCTTTTTCAATAATTTTACGAACTATTTCCCAGTTAATAGGTTCAATATAAGTAGAATCAGCCATATCTGGATCAGTCATTATTGTTGCCGGATTTGAATTTACTAAAATAACACGGTAATCTTCTTCTCGTAATGCTTTACATGCCTGCACACCAGAATAGTCAAATTCACATGCTTGTCCTATAATAATAGGACCAGCACCAAGGATAAGAATGGATTGTATATCTGTACGTTTTGGCATTATCAATTCCCGATTACTTTTGCTTATTTACACAGTAGGCTTTAATTAATTGAATAAAATAATCAAAGAGAACTACTGCATCATGAGGACCTGGATTAGCTTCTGGATGTCCTTGAAAACTAAAAGCTGGTTTATCAGTACGGTGAAGCCCTTGTATGGTTTGGTCAAAAAGTGATAGGTGCATTATACGGAGATTCGTTGGTAAATTATTTTTATCTACTGTAAAACCATGGTTTTGCGAAGTAATCATAACAGTATTATTATCAAGATTTTTTACTGGATGATTACTACCATGATGACCTAACTTCATTTTTATAGTCTTAGCACCGCTTGCTAATGCTAACAATTGATGACCAAGGCAAATACCAAATATAGGAATATCAGTTTTCAAAAATTCTTGGATAGCAGTAATAGCATATTTACATGCTTCAGGATCACCAGGACCATTAGAAAGAAAAATACCATCGGGATTAAAATTCAGTACATGTTTAGCAGAAGTATATGCTGGTACAATTGTTAATCGACAATTTCGATCTACTAACATACGTAAAATATTTCTTTTAACGCCATAGTCACATACTACTACATTAAACAATAATTTTTTAGAACGATTACATTTTAGCATATCATTTACATTATTTTTTAATGTACAACTACCTTGTTCCCATAAATAAGTTTTTCTAGTAGTTACTTCTTTAACTAAATCCATGCCTTTAAGACCAGGAAATGCTTGTATTCTTTTCAATGCTAACATAGTATTTAATTGATTATTATCACCAGTAATAATACAACCACATTGTACTCCTTTTTCACGTAATAATCGAGTTAATTTACGAGTATCTATATCAGCAATACCGACAATGTGATTACGTTTAAGATAAGATAACAAACTTTCTTCACTACGAAAATTGCTAGTTGTTGATGATAAATCACGAATAATTAATCCTTGAGCATAAATTTTACTAGATTCTTCATCATTAATATTAGTACCAACATTACCAATATGAGGACAAGTAAAAGTGATTATTTGACGATAATAAGAAGGATCTGTAAGAATTTCTTGATAACCAGTCATTGATGTATTAAAAACAACTTCTCCAACTGCCAATCCTATTGCTCCAATAGATCGACCATAAAATTTAGTTCCATCTTTTAATATCAAAAGAGCTGGCTTAGTCAAAATGTTCTCCAAATAATAAAAAATCAATAATTTTATATATTAATTTAAGATAATCATCTAGATCAACATCAAAACCGTTATAGTTAATAAATTATATGTATATATTGAATATATAGATATATATAAAAAATATAAAATATAAAAAAAAAAATAAAAGAATATTTTTAGGTTTTAAATAAAGATTAAATTAATTATTATTTCTAATAGAAAAATTCTGATACTTTTATATTTTTAATTAAAATAATTACATGTATATTGTAATCATAAATTATATAGACGAATATCTATTAATTTTTATTGATTAAATAAATTTAACACTTGATTCATATCGTAAAGACCAGCTTTCTTATTTTGAAGCCAATTTGCTGCTTTAATTGCTCCATTAGCAAAAGCTACACGACTAGAAGCTTTGTGAGTAATTTCTAAACGTTCTCCAATATCAGCAAACATCACTGAATGTTCACCTATAATATCACCTGCACGTACTGTAGAAAAACCAATACTATGTGGCTTACGTTGGCTACCATTATTTCCTTTACGTAAGTAAACTGCATGTTCATCTAATTTCCAATCCATTGTATTTGCAATTGTTTCACCTATTTCTAATGCTGTGCCAGAAGGAGCATCAACTTTATAACGATGATGAGCTTCTAATATTTCAATATCAGCATAATCTCCCATTACTTTACTCATTTGTCTTAATAAATTTAGCATTAAATTAATGCCAATACTAAAATTAGGAGTAAATACTATACCAATATCTTTTGATGCTGCTAAAATCTCTTTTTTACCTATATTATCAAATCCTGTAGTACCAATGATCATAGCTTTTTTATGATAACGGCAAATATTTAAATGTACTAAAGTACTTTTTGGACATGTAAAATCTATTAACATATCAAAATCATTTATATTTTTTAATAAATTATCTGTTATGAGTACTCCAACTTTTCCAATGCCAGCTAATTCACCAGCATCTATACCGAGTAATGATGAATTCTTTCTAGTTAAAGCAACTTTTAGTAACATTGCTTTATTGTGATAAACGACTTTAACCAAATGTCGTCCCATACGACCTGAAGCACCTGCAATAGCAATTTTAATTCTATTCATATTTATGTATATCCTTAAATAGCAAATAAATATATGTAATTAAAATTTAAATAATTATAAAAGTATTTTAAGTACTACTATTCTAGTTATACATCAATATAAAAAATATATGAGAAAATATACAAAAAACTTATAATATGATAAATTCATCAAATAGTTAAGATTCTATTACTGTACGGTAGTTGCTATTATATAACTGTTTTGGAAGCTCAAATATAATTTTTTCTTCAAAACCAAATAATTCAGTCACGTCCTTACAACCTAAACTAAGTAAACGTTGAATAACTTGATAAATTAAAATATCTGGTGAAGATGCTCCTGCGGTAATTCCGATATATTTAATATCTTTAAACCATCCTTCTTTAATATCATCTACCGAATCAATTAATTTAACTATTTTACAAGTTTTTTTAGCTACTTCAATTAAACGGTTAGCATTAGAAGAATTTTTAGATCCAATTACTAGCACTATTTCTGTATTAAGAGCTAATACATTCGCCGCTTTTTGTCTATTCATAGTAGCATAACAAATATCATTTTTTCTAGGACCTATAATTTTAGAAAAGCGTTTCTGTAAAAAATTAATGATAATAGAAGTATCATCTACTGATAAAGTAGTCTGAGTCATAAAATATAATTTTTTTTCGTTTTTAACAGTTAAATTGGAAACATCTTCTATCGATTCTACTAAATAAATTCCACCTTTAGGATTATTGTACTGCCCAATGGTACCTTCAACTTCTGGATGACCGGAATGACCTATTAAAATAGCTTCAATACCTTTACGACTAGCACGTGCAACTTCCATGTGTACCTTAGTTACAAGAGGACAAGTAGCGTCAAAAATTCGTGTAAAATTACGTGCTTTAGCTTCTGCACGTACTGTCTGTGATACACCGTGAGCTGAAAAAATTAAAATAGCTGCATCTGGTACTTCATTGATTTCCTCAATAAAAATTACTCCTCTTTCACGTAAGTTTTTTATAACGTAACTATTATGTACTACTTCGTGACGTACATATATAGGAGCTCCATATATTTTTAAAACTTGTTCTACTATATTAATAGCACGTTTAACACCTGCACAGAAACCACGTGGATTAGCTAATAAAATTTGCATAATTATCTCTGAAATAGGATAATCTTCCATAAGAATGTTGTTCTTATAGAACACATAAATCATCATACAATATGACTAAAGAATTTATTTATTTTTTTCTTTTTTAGTAATAAGAAAATTCTGTAATATAATTAATACTCCGCCAAGACAAATACTAAAGTCTGCAATGTTAAAAGTAGCAAAATGCCAATAAATACTAATATAGAAATCAATAAAATCAATTACATATCCATGATATACTCTATCAAAAAGATTACCTAATGCTCCACCACATAACAGAGCATAGGCAATATTAATCAATGTATTATTAACGGGAGTATAATACATCTTTATAAACAATATAGTTACTATAATAACCGCAATACCTGCAAATAACCAACGTTGCCATCCATTTTGATATGCTAAAAAGCTAAAAGCTGCTCCATAATTTTTTGTATAAAATAAATTTAAAAAAGGAATAAGCGACTGAGACTTATGTAATATTGTATTATTTATAATCCATTGTTTACTAGTAAAATCAATAATAATAACTATTAGCGTTAGCCATAACCAACGTAATCCAGTTGAAAATACATTTTTCATTATCACTGTTAAATAAACTTCCGTGTTTCTCCATTGCCGACGACATTAGTATAACAACGATTACATATAGGTATATGTTTAGAATTGTGGCCAATATCAATTGTGTAGTGCCAGCATCGTGGACATTTTTTACCTTGTGCTTTATTTAATATGATTTTTAGATTTTTTGATTCATCGTTTTGTTGCATTTTTTTATTAAACTTAGTGTAATCGGCAATAATAACTTCTGACGTTAATAAAGCAAAACGTAGCTCGTCTCCTAATAATTTTAATTTATTAATAAATTTTTGATCTATGTATAGTGTAACTGTAGCTTCTAAAGAACTACCTATAAGTTTTTCATTACGTGCTTGCTCAATTACTTTATTAACTTCAAAACGTAATTTTAATAATTCAGCCCAATAATCTTCATTAAGATATTCATATTTAGATAGACCAAATAAATTTTTATACCATTCATCCATGAAAACATATTTTTCACGTTTCCCAGGTAAATAACTCCAAATTTCATCGGCAGTAAAAGACATAATAGGTGAGATCCAGCGTACTAATGCTTCAATTATATGCCATAGAGCAGTTTGACAGCTACGGCGTGCTAAACAATCTCGTTTTGCTGTGTACTGCCGATCTTTAATCACATCAAGATAAAACGAACCCATTTCAATAGAACAAAATTGCATTAAACGATTAATTACTTCATGAAAATCATATTTTTCATACGCTTTTAAAATATATTGCTGTGTAATTAGTCCACGACCTACAGCCCAACGATCAACAATAACCATTTCTTCTGGTTTAATACAATCCGTTGTAGGATTAAAATCTTTGAGATTAGCAAGAAGAAAACGAGCAGTATTACGGATACGGCGATAAGTCTCTATAGCACATTTAAAATTTTTATCAGAAATAACTATTTCACTAGAGTAATCAGTAGAAGCTACCCATAATCGGAGTATATCAGCACCTAGATTTTTCATTATCTCTTGAGGTTTTACGATATTACCCATAGATTTTGACATTTTATAGCCATGAGCATCAACAGTAAAACCATGAGTTAATACTTTGTGATATGGTGCCTTTCCATTCATTGCTATACTAATAAGTAAAGATGACATAAACCAACCACGATATTGATCTGTTCCTTCTAAATACATATCGGATATTTGACCATTAAATTCTTTTTTTGATTTAACTACCGTATAATGAGTTGATCCAGAATCGAACCAGACATCTAACGTATCCATACTTTTAATGTACTGATCTTTATCTTGGCTTATTAAATCTTTGATATTTAGATCCCACCATGCTTCAATACCTTTTTGCTCAACATGATATGCTATCTTTTCCATTAATTTTGGTGTATCAGGATGTAATTCTCCAGTTTCTTTATGTAAAAGTAATGCCATTGGTACGCCCCAATAACGCTGACGAGAAATACACCAATCAGGGCGATCCATGATCATGGATTCAATACGTTTTTGGCCCCATTTAGGCATCCATTTTATATTTCTAATTTCTTTTAATGATTGAATCCGTAACCCTTTATTATCCATACTAATAAACCATTGAGGAGTGGCTCGAAAAATAATTGGTGTTTTATGACGCCAACAGTGAGGATAATTATGTTGTAATTTTTCAACATGTAGTAACGCTTTTTTTGCTTTTAGTAATTCAATTATAACATCATTTGAGTTAAAAATATGCATGCCATCTAATATAGGATAAGTTCCTAATAAATAAGTACCTACTGCACTAATTATATTTGTAGTATCTAGATTATATTTTTGACCTATAACATAATCATCAGGACCATGTACAGGGGCAGTATGTACTGCTCCTGTACCGAATTCTAAAGTAACGTGTTTCCCAATAAGTACTTTAGAATAAATACTATCAATAAAAGGATGCTGAAACAGCTCTAGTTCTAACATAGATCCTTTGCATGTACCTATTATTTCCCAAAACTTTATACCTATACGTTGCATTACACTATCCACTAATTCTTTAGCTAAAATTATACTACGTCCTTCTATTTGTATTAGCTGATATTCATAATCAGGATGCAATGAAATACCACGGTTAGCTGGTATAGTCCATGGTGTAGTTGTCCAGATAACTATCGAAACTGGATCTTTTGATTTTATTACACCAAATTTTGTACGAATGATATTTGCATTAATAGCATTAAACATGACATAAATAGAAGGAGATATTTTATCATAATATTCTACTTCTGCTTCTGCTAATGCAGAACAACAATTAAAGCACCAATATACTGGTTTTATACCTTGATATAAGTGCCCATTAGCAATAATTTTACTAAGAGCACGAATGATGTTTGCCTCAATCTGAAAATTCATAGTTAAATATGAATTTTCCCAATCACCTAATACTCCTAAACGAATAAAATCTTTTTTTTGATTTACTACTTGTTCTTTAGCATAACGACGACAATAAGCACGAAATTGTGTTGGACTAACTGTTTTACCAGGTTTACCAATTATTTTTTCAACTTCATGTTCAATTGGTAAACCATGACAATCCCAACCAGGTATATAAGGAGCATCATAACCAGCCATACCTTTTGATTTTATTATAATATCTTTCAAAATTTTATTAACTGAATGACCAATATGAATATTACCATTTGCATAAGGAGGACCATCATGTAAAATAAATATTTGTTTACCTTTTTTAATTGTTCTAATCATATTATACAATTTATCATTATACCACCGTTGTAATATTTCCGGTTCATGTTTAGATAGATTGCCACGCATTGGAAATTTTGTTTCTGGTAAATTCAAGGTAAATTTATAATCACTCATTAATTTCTATTTCCATTTCCATATCTCTATTTCAACTTATTTTTTTAATTCAAAAAATTTACGAGCCATTATGGCATCTTTTTCGATTTGTTTTCTTAAATCTTTTAGTGAAGGGAAACATTGTTCATTACGAATTTTTTTTTTCAAAACTACTTCAATACGTTTATTATATAAATTTAGACATGTATCTATTAAATGGACTTCAAGCTGTTGAGTTTTTCCTTTTATCGTAGGGCGTGTACCAATATTTGCTATCCCAGGAATAGCATGCGAGCTAATACCTTCTATTTCAACAATGAAAACACCTTTTACCGGCATGACTAGATGATATAATGGTATATTAGCAGTAGGAACGCCTATTGTACTTCCTAATCCATTACCGTGCATTACACGACCTGATATACTGAATGGATAACCTAACAGTTGTTCTGCCATTACAAAATCATTTTTTGTTAGTGCTTGACGCACGGCTGTGCTACTTATTCGTTGGTTATTATAATATAAAGTTTGTGTTTTAAGAATTTTAAATTGATACTTAATACTAGCTCTTTGTAATAATAAAAAATCTCCTTTTCGATCATGACCAAAACGGAAATCATCACCAATAGCTAAAAATTTTATATTTAATGTTTTTACTAGTATTTCAAGTATAAAACGTTGTGCAGAATATGAAGCAAAGCTAATATCAAAACGAATACATAAAACTGTATTAATACCAGCCTGTTTTAAATGTTTTAATTTTTCACGTAAACAAGTCAAACGGGCAGGTGCTTTTTGATTAGCAAATAATTCAAGAGGTTGTGGTTCAAAAAGCATTACTAATACTGGTAAGTTGTGCTTATTTCCCTCTTCAAGTAAATGTGCTATTAATGCCTTATGACCACGATGTATACCGTCAAAATTACCAATAGTTAGAAGGCAGCTACGATGCCGCTCTTTAATATTGTAAAGACCACGTATCAGCTCCATTACTAACTCAAAACTGTTAAAAAAATAAAAAAATATAATCTTGAACTAGGTAGTTTACTTAGTTAAACTTAGATAAGATTGAATCTATAATTTTTATGACGATTATGTAACTTATTTACTGTAATTATCATATATCATAGATCAAATAATCTTTTTTAAGATAAATCCTTAAAACAAGTAAATCCAACTATATTTTACATATTTATAAGTAAATGCTAAATAATATTTTTTTAATAAAACTTGATAAATTAAACAAAGCAGTTATAGTTTTTAAATTTTGATTTGTTTAATAATAGTATATGTAGGAGTTGAGTTTTGGCTAATATCAAATCAGCTAAGAAACGTGCTGTAATATCTGCAAAACGTCTTAAGCAAAATGTTAGTAATCGTTCTATGATGCGTACTTTTATAAAAAAAGTATATATAGCTATCGCAACAGAGAACAAGAACAATATATATAATGCATTTAAAAAAATGCAATCTATCGTAGATCGGTATGCTATTAAAGGATTAATACATAAAAATAAAGCAGCACGTCATAAAGCAAAATTAACAGCTCAAATTAGAAAAAGACTAATTTAGTTTTTTTTGTTTTCTAATGCACGAGCCTAGCCAAATAAATGATTTATTTTTTTTATTTTAAACAAAACAGTGTGCTTAATTTGTTGTAGTGCACTGTTTATAGAAGATATGTATCTTTAGTTCTTTATTGTGTTATGTACTTTTACTGTTTTTAAAATATTAAAAGTAATAATCTATAAATGATTATTTAATTTTAATATTTTAAAATCAAAAAAATAAAATACATAATCTTAATAACAAATAACAGTACAACAGAATCTTCTTCTCATTTTTAAATATTACTGTAACATGCTTGCTTTTAAATCAAAAAAAAATAATTTCATATTACATATGACTTAATACGTAATATTGTATATCCAATGAAAGCTGAAAATAAAGATCCGGTAAAAATAGCTAACTTTGATAAGGTAACAAGTCGCTGATGTTCTGAGTCAAAAGCAAGAGAAGCAATAAATATTGACATAGTAAATCCAATTCCACATAATATTCCAATTGCTATAATATCACTTATTGAAGTACCTGAAGGCATAATTGCTAACCGTACTTTCACTGCTAACCAACAAAATAAGCTAATTCCTAAAGGCTTACCTATCAATAGACCTAAAATAATTCCTAATGACTCAGGTAGTATCATATCTCTTAAAGATATGCCATGAAATGAAACTCCAGCATTAGCAAAAGCGAATAACGGTAGGATAAACCAGTTAACCAACCCGGTTAAATTGCACACTAAATTTTTAGCTGGAGAATATCCATTTTTTTCTTTTATTGGTATAAATAATCCAATAATTACCCCAGCTAATGTAGCATGTACACCAGACTTTAGGATAGCTATCCAAAGAATTAGCCCTACTAACATGTAAACAGAGGTATTATACACTCCTCTTTTATTAAGAATAAGTAAAAGTATTATTACACTAATTGCTATAATTAATGGTAAAAACTTAATATGACTATGATAAACGAATAAAATAATAGCAATAGCAACTAAGTCATCAATTATTGCTAATGTCATTAAAAATATTTTTAATGATTTAGATACATGACTACCTAATATTGATACTACACCTAAAGTAAAAGCAATATCTGTTGCAGTTGGAATAGCCCATCCATTTAATTCAATTTCTTTACTATGATTAAATACAAAAAAAATTAATCCTGGTACAATTATACCACCTAATGCACCAATTAATGGAAAAATAGCTTGTTCGTAATGAGATAATCTACCAATTATTAGTTCTCTTTTTACTTCAAGTGAAATCAATAAGAAAAATAATACCATTAAGGCATCATTAATCCAAAATAATAACGGTTTATTAATTTTCACACTACTAAAGTTGATATACACAGATTTATATAAAAAAGATTTATAAATTTCTGAAGTAAATTCGTTATTAGCCAAAATGATAGCTGCTAAAGCCGCTATCATCATCATCATGCCATTATTTGCATTAATTTTTATAAAATTCTGAATTAATTTAATAATATTAGACACTTTTTTTACAACTCCTCCATAAAAGAGAATATTGTTAAGCAGTGCAATTATTGAATAAAAATTAAATGAATATATATTTTTTAAAATATTACAACATAGTTATATAATTATTACTATTTCGTTAAAAATTATTTAAATTTTATAAATTAAAATTAACTTTATCGCACCGTTATGTTTAAAAAATATTTTTAACATTTAATATATAAGAGAGAAATATTCCTTTTTATTAAATTATTCTTAATAATTTAACGTGTTAAATCATCAAAAAATTTTTTTACACTATCAAAAAAATTTTTTGAACGTGGACTATTTTTTCCTCCAGTAAGACTACCAAAACTTTCTCCTAATTCATATAACAGAGATTTTTGTTTATCATTAAGATTAACTGGAGTTTCTACTACAACACGGCATAACAAATCACCTACAGAACCACTACGGACAGATTTAACTCCTCTTCCACGCATACGAAAAAGTCTACCAGTTTGTGTTTCATAAGGAATTTTTAGCTTTACGCGTCCATCTAAAGTTGGTACTTCAATTTCTCCACCAAGTGCTGCCATTATAAAATTAATAGGAACTTCGCAATATAGATTATTATCTTCTCTACTAAATATAGGATGTTTTTTTACTGAAACTTGTACATATAAGTCACCAGCTTGTGCATTCCGTTCTCCAGATTCACCTTCACCGCTAAGACGAATACGATCTCCAGTATCTACACCTGCTGGGATTTTTACTGATAAATTCTTATTACGTTCAATACGACCATGACCATGGCAAGTATTACATGGTTCTTTAATTATGGAACCACGACCATAACAGTTTGGGCATGTTTGTTGTACTGTAAAAAATCCTTGGCGCATCTGTACTTGACCAGCTCCATGACAAGTAGGACAATTCTGCAATTGATTTCTAGTTTTTGCACCGCTACCATGGCAAGTATTACATTCTTTTAACGTTGGAATACTGATCTCTTTTGTTACTCCACGCACTGCTTCTTCTAATGATAATTCCATATTATAACGCAAATCAGCACCACGTGCAGCTCTTTGACGACGTCCTCCACCAAAAATATCACCGAATACATCACCAAAAATATCACTAAAATCAGTAGATCCACTAAAACTATTACTACCCATATTTCCTTGTTCAAAGGCCGCATGACCATATTGATCATAAGCAGCTCTCTTTTGTGCATCAGTCAAGATTTCGTAAGCTGCTTTAATTTCTTTGAATTTAGCTTCAGCTTTTCTATCACCTAGATTACGAT
The DNA here is from genome assembly GCF_009829985.1 of Pantoea sp. Aalb. Lineage (NCBI taxonomy): Bacteria > Pseudomonadati > Pseudomonadota > Gammaproteobacteria > Enterobacterales > Erwiniaceae > Pantoea > Pantoea sp. Aalb. The sequence continues at coordinate 26,304 of NZ_SZZU01000001.1, read as the reverse complement.
CTGGATGATATTTCATAGCTAAACGCTTATAAGCTTTTTTAATTTCCCGTTCATCTGCAGATTTTGATACGCCTAAAATATCGTATAAATCATTTTTTGCCATTTTATCCTGCTCTTAACATGATTTCACGGGCGTAAAAAAAAAATAATTTACGCCCGTGTTCGTTTTAACGGCTATTAGAATAGCCATCAATAGCATAGCTCGGTTAGGAGCCATTATTTTTTATCTTTTACTTCTTCAAATTCAGCATCTACTACGTTTTCATCTTTTTTAGTATTACTATTAACATTATTTTGTTTGTTATTATGTCCCTGTTTTTGACTTAACTCCATTAATTTGCTAGATAATTCCATTAATGCTTGAATTTTAGCTTCTATTTCTACTTTATCTTCACCTTTTAAAACTTTATTCAGTTCATTTAATGCAGATTCAATAGCTGACTTATCTTCAGGAGAAATTTTATTACCTACATCATCTAATTGTTTTCGAGTACTGTGAACAATTTGATCACCTCTATTACGAGTTATAATTAATTCTTCAAATTTACGATCGGCTTCTACATTAGCTTCTGCATCACGAACCATTTTTTCTATTTCTTTTTCGTTAAGTCCAGAAGAAGCTTTAATAGTAATTTTTTGTTCTTTACCACTATTTTTATCTTTTGCTGATACATGTAAAATTCCATCTGCATCTATGTCAAAAGTAACCTCAATTTGAGGCATACCACGTGGTGCTGGCTGAATGCCATCAAGATTAAATTGACCTAAAGATTTATTATCACTAGAACGTTTGCGTTCGCCTTGTAATATATGAATTGTCACAGCAGATTGATTATCTTCTGCAGTTGAAAAAACTTGACTATGTTTAGTAGGTATCGTAGTGTTCTTACTTATCAAAGAAGTCATTACTCCACCCATGGTTTCAATTCCCAATGATAATGGTGTGACGTCAAGGAGTAGCAGATCTTTTACGTCACCCATCAATACTCCACCTTGTACTGCTGCTCCTACTGCAACAGCTTCATCTGGATTAACATCTTTACGAGGTTCTTTACCAAAGAATTCAGCTACTTGAGCCTGTACCATAGGCATACGTGTTTGCCCACCTACTAAAATTACATCGTTGATATCTGATACAGATAAAGAAGCATCTTGTAAAGCAACTCTTAATGGTTCTATAGAACGCGCTACTAAATCTTCTACTAATGATTCTAATTTTGCTCGTGTTACTTTGATATTTAAATGTTTTGGACCACTTGAATCTGCAGTAATGTAAGGTAAACTTATATCAGTTTGCTGCGAAGAAGATAGTTCAATTTTTGCTTTTTCAGCTGACTCTTTTAATCGCTGCATTGCTAAAGGATCATTATGTAAATCAATACCTTGATCTTTTTTAAACTCTGATACCAAATAATTAATTAAACGACTATCAAAATCTTCTCCTCCAAGATGGGTATCACCATTAGTTGCTAGTACTTCGAAAGTTTTTTCACCATCAACTTCATCTATTTCTATAATAGAGATATCAAAAGTCCCGCCACCTAAATCATATACTGCTATAGTTCGGTTACCATGTTTTTTATCTAAACCATAAGCTAATGCTGCCGCAGTTGGTTCGTTAATAATTCTCTTAACATCTAATCCAGCTATACGGCCAGCATCTTTTGTAGCTTGTCGTTGAGCATCATTAAAATAAGCTGGGACAGTAATTACAGCTTCAGTTATTGCTTCTCCTAAATAATCTTCAGCAGTTTTTTTCATTTTTTTTAATACTTCTGCAGAAATTTGCGGAGGAGCCATTTTTTGGCCTTTTATATCTAACCATGCATCTCCATTATCCGAAGCAATGATTTTATAAGGCATTATTTTAATATCGCATTGAACTTCCTCATCCTGAAAACGTCGACCTATTAATCTTTTAATTGCAAACAAGGTGTTCTGCGGGTTGGTCACGGCTTGACGTTTGGCCGGTTGACCGACCAGAATTTCGCCATCCTGCGTATAAGCAATAATTGACGGCGTAGTACGATCACCTTCAGCGTTCTCAAGTACACGTGCCTTAGATCCGTCCATAATAGCAACACATGAATTAGTCGTACCCAAATCAATACCAATAATCTTACCCATATAAACATCTCCTACTTAAATCTTTTTTAAATTTAGGTTGTGTGAAACACACATGCGGTCTAAATAGCGGCTTTCAACTATCTACGTAGGCTTTTTTTGATTTCCCACATTTAATAAAAATAAATGGGGCCGTATTTAAAATGCATCAAGGGTCAAAATAAAAAAATACCTTTCTTTTTTAAATATAATATTATTAAAATATCATAAGTTAAATTGATCAAGATCAATCTCCTTATTAGAAAAAGAATTAGTATTATTGGAAAAAGAATTAGTATTTAATACTTAATATAAAAATTATTCGTTTTAAAATTAGGAATACTATAGAGAATTAATTTAAATACTTTACAGTTATTTAACGTAAATATAAATACAAAAATAAATAAATATGGTGTTTATTTGATTTCATTAATATATTTATATTTTTAATATATTAATTCATATAAGAATAGAATTCTTAGTAACTTTTAAAAAATTTTTAAAAGAATAAATAATACATTAAGATTAATTAACAATAAAACAAAATTCTTATGCATAAGAAAAAATAATATTTAGAAAGAAAATTAATATACTGATTAAGTAATGAATTATTTAATTAATAAATATCTCTTTAGCAAATTATTTTAATTATTAATATTACCAGCTTGGAATCTTTGTGGACGAAAAGATTTTACTATAATAGGATTTGTCTCTACATAAGGACCATTTAAAAGCTGTATAGCATATGGTATAGCAGCAAAAATACCTGGAATTATTAATGTTCCATCTTCAGACTTAAAACCTTCTAAAATTTCCTTAATGGATTTTGGTTGACCGGGAAAATTAACAATTAAAGATTGTTTGCGAATTACAGCAACTTGACGTGATAAAATAGCCGTAGGTACAAACTTTAAACTAATTTGACGCATTTGTTCACCAAAACCAGGAAGTTCACGATCAGCTATTGCTAATGTTGCCTCTGGTGTTACATCACGAAGAGATGGACCTGTACCTCCAGTAGTAAACACTAAATGACAAAAAAGATTATCCACTAATTCACAAATTACATCTTCTATCATTATTTTTTCATCAGGAATTAAACGGGTTTCCATTTTAAATGGTGTTATTAATGCAGTATTTAACCAATCTTCTAAAGTTGAAATACCCAAATCCTGATAAGTGCCATTAATAGCACGATCAGATATAGAAATCAATCCAATATGTAAAATATCCATAGATTTTATCTTTAGTTATATTTGAAGTAAATATAAAAGTAAAATACATTTTTTATATTGCTAATATAATATATAAAAACTATAATTTATTTATATCATGGATCTATACTACCATACTAAAAATCATTTAGTAGTATTCTTTAATTAAATTAAAATAATCAGATAAAATAAAAAGATAAGAATATAATTCTTCATTATGTTTTATTACTATATAAATTATCAAAATAAAATATAATTATTAAGAATTAAAATAATACTTATTCAAGTAAATTAAATAAATGTTTTTTAAAAAATAAATGTATTTAAATAGTTATTTAACTATTATGAAAAACTTTCTTGTATGTATATACTAAATATATTAAATATATAACATAACTTACTAATAAATAATTTATTTTTAAAATATTTTTAAATTCTATTTAGCAAAAAATCACGTAATTTTGGAAAATCTGCTTTTAAGTAGTTTGACATTAATGGTAATTTAATACGATTAGCTAACTCTTTTGGTATAAATAATGGATATCCAAGAATTTTTTCTACATTTTCTTTAAATTTAGCGGGATGTGCAGTACCAAGGAATAATCCATATTCTCCTTTTTGAAGTTTATCTCGAAGTAAAGAATATGCAATCGCTGCATGAGGTTCAGAAATATAACCTATTTCTGCTAGTTGACGTATACTAAATTTAGTATTTTCATCTGATACAGAATCACAAGTTAAATCATTTAAACACCATAACTTACGACGAAATAATTCTTCAATACGAGGCCAATTGTTAGGTTGACTAATATCCATAGCATTTGATAAAGTAGTTATAGTAGTCTTAGGTTGCCATTTTTTATTAATTAAAAATCTAGAAACAGTATCATTAAGATTAGTAGCAGCGATAAACCTCTTAACAGGTAAACCAAGAGTTTTTGCTAATAAACCAGCAGTCAAATTACCAAAATTGCCACTTGGAACAGATAAAACAACTTTATTCCGTTTTTCCTTTGGAATATATTTTATTGCTTGAAAATAATAGCAAATTTGTGCTAATAAACGACTTATATTAATAGAATTTGCTGAATTTAAATTAATAATATTTTTTAACTTTTTATCGTTAAATGCTTCTTTAACTAAGGCTTGACAGCTATCAAAGCTTCCATCTATAGAAATAGTTTCAATATTTCCACCTAAAGTACAGAATAATTTTTCTTGTAATGGACTTATTTTACCTCTTGGATAAAGAATTACTACACGTATATTATTCATATTATAAAATGCATGAGCAACTGCAGCACCAGTGTCTCCTGATGTTGCGGTTAAAATAGTAATTTTTTCATTAGGTTTTAATATATAAGAAAGTATATTTGCCATAAAACGGCCACCGAAATCTTTAAACGCTAAAGTTGGACCATGAAATAATTCAAAACAACCTATATTGTCGCTAATTTCAACAAATGATATAGGAAAAGAAAAAGATTTTTTAACTATTTCTGATATATGATAAGAAGGAATTTCATTACCAATATAAGTAGAAAGAATCTTGCTACTACAACTAAAAAAATCCATTTCTAACATATCATAAATATTACTAGGTGAAAATTCAGGTAATTCAAGTGGGAAAAAAAGTCCTTGTTTTGTTCCCATACCTTGTTTTACAGCTTGAGAAAAACTTACCTGTTCATTATAATCTTCAAGGTTATAAAATTTCATTTTTTATCCTAATTTACGAGCTCCAGTCTTATCAAGACTACAAATATAAATAAATCCTTCTTCATTTTTTATATAATACTTCTTAAGCCAACTTACTATTTTATGTGCTATAGTCATATCATTACATATAGCAAAAAATGTTGGACCAGAACCAGAAATTCCACAAACTAATGCTCCTATATCTATAATCACTTTACGTATATCAATAAATCCTGACATGAGTTTAGTACGATAAGGTTCAGCAATAACATCCTTCATAAGTTGAGTTGCTAATAATGGTTGATTAGTATGACAAGCATGAATAAATCCTGCTAGTAAACGACCATGATTAATAATATCTTCTTTGCTATACTTTTCAGGTAAAATAGCACGTGCTGAAGCAGTAGATATTTGAATTCCAGGGTAAATCATTACCCATATCCATTCATCAAAGCAAGGTACTGTCTGACTAATAATATTATTTTCTTCAATCATGAGTTGCATCCCACCGAGAAAACATGGTGCAACATTATCATAATGTATACTACCGGATATTATACCTTCTATCTTACCCATAAGTACTAATAATTCATGATCGTTTAAAGGTTTATTACAAAATTCATTCATCGCCATTAATCCAGCAACGACTGAACACGCACTAGAACCAAGACCAGAACCAATTGGCATATTTTTTTCTAAAGTTATCGTAACAGGTATATTCTTACCAATTGCTTGGCAAAAGTATTTCCAACAATGGTAAATAATATTATCTTGTAATTTTGTCGGTAATTTTTTGACAAAACGTCCTTTAGTTTTTAGATTAAAGCTAGTAGCAGCCTGTACTGATACACAATCTCCTAAAACAATACTACTATCTACTGGTGAAATAGCTACACCTAATACATCAAAACCTACGCTAACATTACCTATTGAGGCTGGTGCATAAATTTTTACCATCATTAATCTCCTAACTTCTACGGTAAAGTACGTAGAAGATCGGCAAAGACACCAGCTGCAGTTACATTATTGCCTGCACCATATCCTCGTAATACTAAAGGGATTGGTTGATAATATCTGCTATAAAAAGCTAAAGCATTTTCACCGTTTTTCACTTTGTAAAGCGGGTTATTGCTATCTACTGCATCGATTTTTACTTTACAACTCCCATCTTCACCTATAATACCAATAAAACGTAATACTTTACCTACTGCATGTGCCTTAGTAATACGAGTAGCAAAGATATTATCTACCTCTTGTAGACAAAGCATAAATTGTTCAACATTAGCTATTTCTATTAAATTAGATGGTAAAATAGGTTCAATTTCAATATCACTTAATTCTAATTTATGACCAGCTTCACGCGCTAGAATTAGTAGTTTACGTGCTACATCAATTCCAGAAAGATCATCACGCGGATGTGGTTCAGTAAAACCTAGTTCTTTAGCCATAGCAGTAGCTTTTGAAAAAGAGACACCTTCATCTAATTTGCCAAAAATAAAAGATAATGAGCCTGAAAGAATTCCAATAAATTTAATAAGTTCATCTCCAGCATGTAGCAAATTTTGTAAATTTTCTATAACAGGAAGACCAGCACCAACATTAGTATCATATAAAAATCGACGACGTGATTTCATTTCAGCTAAACGTAATTGTTGATAGTAATTCCAACATGAAGTATTAGCTTTTTTATTAGGTGTGACAACATGAAAGCCATCAGTGAGAAAATCAACATATTGATTAGCTATAGCCTGACTAGAAGTACAATCTACTATTACTGGATTTAATAAATGGTATTCGTTAACTAACTTTTTTAAATAGTTAAGATCGAATGGATTTTTAGCACTTTTAAATTCTGATTTCCAGTTACTTAAGTTAATACCATAAATATTAGTCAATGATACTCTTGAATTAGCTATACCATATACGTGAAGATCTATATGTTTTTGTTTTAACCAATTTTGCTGTCGATGTAATTGATCTAATAATGCACTACCAACGCCACCGACACCGATGATAAATACTTCTATAACTTTATCGGTAGAAAATAGTATCTGATGTACTACACGAACTCCAGTAGTGACGTCATCGTTATTAATAACTACTGAAATAGAACGCTCAGATGAACCTTGTGCAATAGCTACTATATTAATATTAGCACGGGCTAATGCAGAAAATAATTTAGCAGAAATACCACCACGAGACATGCGCATACCATCACCTATTACAGATATAATAGCCATATGTTCGCTGATATCTATAGGATCTAATAAAGAAGCTTTTAATTCCAGATAGAATTCTTCTTCTAATGCAAATTTAGCCCTTACTTGTTCACGTTGCGATATACAAAAACTAATACTATATTCTGAAGAAGATTGAGTGATCAGTACTACTGAAATACCTGTACGAGACATAGCTGCAAATATTCTAGCGGCCATACCTATCATACCTTTCATGCCTGGACCAGAAACATTAAATATAGTCATCTTATTAAGATGAGTAATACCTTTTACTTGATCTTCTTCTTGTTTATTTTTACTACATATTACAGTCCCAGTAGATTCGGGATTATTGGTATTCTTAATTAAACAAGGGATATGAAACTGAGCAATAGGCGCAATAGTACGTGGATGAAGAATTTTTGCTCCAAAATATGAAAGTTCCATAGCTTCTTTATAAGACATTGACTTTAGTAAACGTACATTAGGAACTAGATTAGGATCCGCTGTATATACACCATCAACATCAGTCCAAATTTGACAATGGTTAGCATGTAAACATGCTGCTAATACAGCCGCTGAGTAATCAGAGCCATTACGTCCTAACAATACTAATTCACCTTTTTCATTGCCAGCAATGAAACCAGGCATTAAAATAATATGATTAGGTGGAATCTCCATCTCAGTAATTCGTCTTGTAGACTCAACAATATCAACACTAGATTCAAGATAATTGCCAAAAGCTAATAATTTTTTTACTGGATCAATAATAGTCACTTTATGATTACGTGATTGTAATAATGCCTCCATGATAGGAATAATTATTTTTTCACCAAAGCAAATAATTTTAGCATTAATTGCATCCGGACACTGACCTAATAAACCGATGCCGTACAATACTGTTTTTAACTGTACAAATTCTAATTTAATTATTTTTTTTTGTCCTTCATAGTCGAATCCTGATTGCATAGAAGACAAATCTTGCAATAATTTTGTAAAAATAAGTTCAGCATTACTTATAATTGGAGATATATCTTGTCTAGTAATCTTTTTTTCTATCATGGTTACTAAATAATTAGTAATTTTAGCTGGTGCAGAAAGAACAGTAGCAATTTGATCTTGTCGTATATTATTTTCCAAGATATCCACTACACGGAATAAATGTTCAGCATTGGCTACTGATGTCCCGCCGAATTTCAATACGAGCATAGTTAAGATCTCCTGAGTTTTGTGAAAACTTAGATTTTAAGTGCAAGTTAGTTAGTATACATTCTTCATTATCTGCATCTTTATTATCTATATTTATTTTTTCTATATATCAGTTAATACATGTTATTAAATTAATAATTTTGTTATTAAAGTTATTATTATGTATTAATTTACTGTGTAAGAAATAAATCAAGGTGCATGTTCAGTAAATGCATTTACTTATTTTTATATTTTATTTCAAGATTATATTAAGATGAGGAATATTATGAATAATCTATATTAGTAAATAAATTCAAATACATTAAAATTATGTATGCTAATATTATAGTTTTTACTATAATTCTTATGTGAATATCTAAATAAAATATATATTTATTTCATAATAATATAATAATTATGTAATTTATTTTTTTATGAAAACTATTTTAAATAAATAAATTTTAAAAATGATAAAAACAAATTATTATTAACACATTTGAATATTATTTTTTTACATTGAAAATACATGGAATTTCATTCCAATAAATTAAAAATTATATTTATCAAAAGTAACATCTTTAATTTAAATTATTAAATATATTTAAATATATATTTAATAATACACATAAACTTTTTACTTTAAATAGAAAATAAGTTTATGTTATTAAATATAAAAAACCATATTAAATAATAGTACAAAATATTGACCTACTTATAGTATACAATGATATTTATAATATTTAATTTAATATTATAAAATAACCAATAGTAGAATATTACATAATGATTTTATCATATAAGGATATTATTTAATGAACCTTTTCCATTTATCTAGTAAAGTATTATTGAGATGAGAAATATCTCCAGCTGTTTCTACGACCCAACCAGATGCTAACCAAGGATTTTTTTGGTGTTCAACACATGAAATTGAACAATTATGCAAACGAAGACGACGTTTAGAATGAGCAGGTAAACCAAGAATAGTACTTACTAAAACACCGAGAGCCATACCATGACTAACGATCAGCGGACGGCTACCAATAGGTAAATCTAAACAGGCATTAAGTGCATCATGCATACGTACTGCTACTTCTGCCATTGACTCTCCTCCTGGAATACGACCATCCCTAGTACCATCTACTAAAGTTTGACGCCACTTTTCTTCTTCCTGCGTTAAGCCGTCTATAGAACGTTGTTCTAAACAACCCATATTTAATTCACGTAAACGTATATCAAACTTTACTGTACAGCCACAAGAACTAGCAATAATTTCTGCAGTACGACGTGTACGTTCTAAATCACTGGAAATAATGTGAGTAATTCCTAAAGCATTTAAACGTTTACTTACTTGTTGAGCTTGTTGTTTACCTTTTTCTGTCAAAGGACTATCACATTGTCCTTGGATACGTCGAGCTACATTCCATATCGTTTCACCGTGACGAACAAGATAAACCTGTACCATGTTTAATTTCCGTTAATATAATATATATATATTTAATGTTCATACATCTTATAATATTATTCTTGTTAACCTGAATAATAATTTAATTAAATTTTATTTAATAATATTAAAGTCAAATATTATGTAATAATTAATATTACTATGATAGTAAAAATATAAAAAGTTTATTTTGAATATAATTTTTAAATTCACTAGAATATCGTGATATAATTAAAATATTATATAAATACTATATTTTGATTTATAATCATAGTTTAATGTATAAAAATACAATCCTAGATTTTTAAATCTAAAGTACTCAGTCAATTAAATTAATTTTATTAAGTAATAGTGTGACATTAATAAATGCTGCCTATATCAATTAAATAAAATATAAATCCAATTATTTTTAATAATAACTAAATGATTTATAAAAATCACAGAAAAATAATTTTTAATATATTTTAATCAATTAATAAATTTAGGAAATATAATATATTTACTAATTCTTCTATTTACTATTGGAAAAAATCTTATACGATTTACCTAAAAAGTGATGATAGTATCATCATAAACTAGCACATTTTTTACGTGGCTACGAGTTTCTAAAAAAGGAATACTTTAAATAAACTTTATTTAGTTTTTTATTATTTATTTTAAGCTAATTATTGTAATTGGGATAATCCAACATTATATGCCACTAAAGCAAAGGTAAGATTTTGACTACATCGATTATAAATCTAAGTATTAAGTTCCAATTTGAATGTAGATCTGTGGATTTAATAATTGCTTTTTACTTATATAACATGGAATATTATATATCTTTACAGTATTTTTCGCGGTAGAAGGCCCCTAACTTGTATTAATCCACTAGCACCATAAGAAAATCGTTCTAGGCTAATATGCACCTAATCTTGTTGATACTAGATCTTTATCTCAAAGTATATAGTAACTTTAATCTTTAGTATATTAGTATATTAGTGAATCAATTAATCTAGTTCAATTTTAGCAATTATACACCATCTAGTAATATTTACATTGAATGTTAATACAGCAGTTCAGGACGAATACCAACAGCATTTAATAATATTAAAGGTTAAGTACCTATAAATATTATTCAAGCTATATATTTAGTACTGAAGAACAATAAGTATTAGAATATTTATATATGCATTTATGGTATAAATTTATTTGTAGGTTATCAATTAATTGTTCGTTTACTTCTCGTAAATTATTTATACTTCCGATTTCATTCTATTATTATAACAATTATTAATACAGTTAAGTAATTTTTATGAAGGAAATATTTCAATTCATATTGTAGAATACATAGTTTAGTTGTTCTATTTATCGCTAGAAATGCAAATTCCTGTTACACATTTATATATTTATTAATTTATTAATTTTAAATAATACACTATAATAATTTTATTAAAATGAATTTAATTCTTAATTTAATTATGAAAATAAATGGTTTAATTTATAAAAAGATGGTAAAATAAGGGAAAAGAATAAAAATAGATCAAGATTAATAGTTATTAAAGTAATGAATTTAGAATTAACAATCACTACACCATATTTTGATATGATAAAAAAATCAATTATTAAGTTGATCAGTTAAGTAGTTCGAGAATTCCATTAATATTATAGTAATTTTTATTTAATTATTGAAATATTTTAACTTTCATGTAAAATTATTAACGCATTATTAAATTTTTTAAAATCATATAGTCATATTCTATCAATAGATTTTTTTTAGGGACATGACTAAATAATATAATAACATGTTCTATGTTTAAATGTTTTTAAAATTCTTTTTTGACTAATTAATACGAGACAAATTTTCCATGATAATCTAATTTCTCTAAAAATTATTAGATATTTCGGTAATTTACTGTCATCTTTATTAGGTAACATTGCTAAAAGTGATGCTAATTTAAATATTTTAATTATTTTAAAACCATTACTAACTACATTAATAGATACATTGTGATTTGTTATTTATACACATCATGAGAATGTAATATAAAAACCAATATCTAGTGGATTGTGCTTTAAACACACTGTTGCTTTACAAGGATTATTCACTTAAAATAATGCGTACTTAGTTATAGAAAATATACTAAATTCATTAACTGTAATAAAATGATATTAACGATAAAGGATACATCAATATTAATAAATTTTTCGATACTTTAGACAAATTTATCCCTAAATTAAACTACCACTTAATATACACAATACTCCAATTAAATCTGCATGACAAATAATAACATTTGTTTGTTCATTTACTATAGGTTTAGCATGATAGGCAATACCCAATGCAGCAGCTTTTAACATTGGTAAATCATTGGCTCCATCTCCAATAGCTATAGTTTGTTCCGGCGCAATACAATAGCGTTGAGTTAAATTATAGAGAGTCTCTACTTTTACTTGAGCATCTATAATTTTTCCTATTATCTTTCCAGTGAGCTTACCTCTGTAAATTTCTAGTTCATTAGCGATTATATAAGATAAATGTAATATTTGACTCAAGTAATTTGCGCAAAAAGTAAAACCGCCAGAAGCAATAGCTACGTGCCAACCAAATTTTTTTAAGATGTATACTAATCTAGTTAAACCAGGCATTAATGATACTTTATCAAGCACTTGTTGAAGAATATTAGCATCTGCTCCATTTAATATACTTACACGCTTATACAAACTCGTTTTGAAATCTAGCTCCCCAAGCATTGTAAGCTTAGTAATTTCTGCTACTTGATTACCATATCCTGCTAATTCTGCTAGTGCATCAATACACTCAATTTGAATTGCAGTAGAATCCATATCCATAATTAATAAGCCTGGCTTATTTAAAGTAGGAATATTATAGTATGGAGCAACATCAAAACCGGCTTGATGTGCTAATTTAGTTATGTGTTTTGTTAATGGTCCAGATAAATGAATCACTTTATATCCATCAACATACCAGGAATTTAAAAACTTAATATTATTACCAAATTGATTTTTATAATCAATGATTTTCTGTGTATTTGAAACACGTCTATATAATAACCAACTATTTAAACTAATATTATTATTTAAATATATAGATTTATTAGAAATTAAGGAAAGAGGTAACATAAATGCCCAAAAATAAAATATTTAATTTAAAGATAGGTTATAGAGCTGTTAAGTAAAATTATTTAGTATTAACAATTTCTTGTAACGTAAATAAATATAAAAGACATTACCTTTTAAATCTATTTAAGGGAAAAAATTACTATAATATGCTTTTTGTCATTAAGTATTTTTTCTTAAAAAAATAATTTTTATTATAGCATATATGATAGTTCTTTAAAATTGAATATTATTTCGAATATTAATTCTTATAAAGCATTTAATATAATTCTATTATTACGTGATACTATTGTATAATTTAATTATATATTAAATATTTTTTGTTTTTTTATGAACATTAATATATTAATAAAAATTATTTATTCGTATTTTTTATAAAAAATTATGGAAAACATTTTAATTAAACAACTTAATTAATTATTAAGTTAAAAATATAATAATTAATTACCTAAATAATAATTTATTTAAATTTATCATAGTTTAAAAGAATTAATATTAGTAATAATGCATTTTATTTTAACATTCAAATAGAAAAAATTATTAATTATTTTTAAATTATTTCAAATTAAATATTTTAATCGAAAAATGACCTCTTAAAAATAAGCAACAACTTGCATAAGATAATTTCAATCTTATAAAAATATAGTAAAAGAAATAATAGTTATTTTAAATACTTGTTTTTATATATATACTACTCATGGACATTATGGCATATTATATAATAACAATATTAACAACGATAAAATATTAATTAAGCTCGATAAGTAAGCTTTAGTTGCTACATGATGTAGCCTCGATTTTACTATCCCATCAATAGCAATGGTTAAGTACAAGTAATTCTTTATACATTGGATAAAATAGGATTTATGAATATTTCTATATATTCTTATTTTACTAAATTTGCTTCATCATTATATTATCACGTTTCATGAATCTATAGAAAATATCTTAAAAGGTAGTTGTAAAACCATATCAGATGAATCCTATGAACCGTCGAGAAGCTCACAGAGAATCATTGATAAATAAAAATGAAGGAACTGATATGTCTTAATGAGAAAACCAGCTAGTATATATCTTGATTTTATTCGTGAATGAATAACATTACTGTTAGCTGCTTATCAAGTAAACAAATAATATTTTATGATTTAATTTGCTGGACAAAACGAATAATTCATAAGTTTAATGTATAGTGTTAGAAAATTTTGACGCGATTAAACGTGCTGGAGCTATATTAGCTTTAGCTATTTTATTTTTAATGATAAATAATAAAAAATTATTTTTTTTACTAACTATTTTTTAGTATATAAAATATCTTATAATTTTTTAAAATTTATTAGTAGATTAATGGTCTATAAATATCAAAACGATGTTTTTTAGTTGTAATTTTATATTGAGCTAATATGCCTCCTAAAGGAGGTGCATAAAGTGGCCGCTTTACTACAATCCGTTTCTTAGCTAAACAAAAAGCATACTTAATTAATTCATCTGCATCTTCATCTAATCCAACTAATTCTTGAATCACTTGCATTTCCTTTTTAACTGTTGCTTTTTTTTTACGAGAATGAGGATACATAGGATCTAAATATATTACATCTGGAGCAAATTTCATTTTAATTAATACATTTTGACTTATACAATGACACATAGTAAGACGTTCTCGAAGCCACTTACCAATTTCAGGATCAGAATAACCACGTTCCAAACCATCATAAAGCAAGGCTGCAATAACTGGATGACGTTCAAGCATATGCACACGACAACCTAATGATGCAAGTAAAAAAGAATCTCGTCCCAATCCTGCTGTTACATCTAATACACTAGGAAAATAATTTCCTTTGATACCTACAGCTTTCGCTAATGCTTCGCTACGACCACCACCAAAACGACGACGATAATCTAATGAACCAGAAACAAAATCAACAAAAACACTTATTACACTAGATTTATTATATTTAATTAATTTAAGATATTTAGATATCATAACTAGTGAAAATGTTGATTGAATATTCTGTTCTAAATTCCAACGATTCGTCATATTTATCATTTATTTTTATAGATATTTTAAGTATATGAATACTATTTATTTTTATAAATAAGACAATAATATTTTTGCTATTGATGAATGTTTTAATGATTAACAACATTACTATATGATTACTTCATTTTAATATATAAAATATATACTTAATTATAATAATGTCATATTTTAGATTTTAAATACTGCAAAGTCAAATGCTAAATATGTATCTTTAAAAACTGTTCGACATTCTGCTAATAATCTTTCTTGATCTTGGAATAAATAACGTGAACTAAAATGCGTACCAATCATTCTTACTGCTCCTACTTGTTTAGCTACTTCTGCTGCTTGAACTGTTGTAGAATGCCCACGTTGATTAGCCTTTTTCATAAGTGATGCTTCTAGGGTTGTTTCATGTACTATAACATCTGCATTAGCGGCAAGTTGCATCGCTATGCTAGTTGGTGCAGTATCTCCAAATATAGCTAGTATCTTACCTTTTATGGATGGACTAAGGTATTCCAATCCATTAATTTTTCGACCATCTTCTAACTGTATACATTTTCCTTCTTTTAATTGTCTATACCATGGACCACAAGGGATCCCTTCTGCTTTTAAACGTATTGCATCAAGACAACCAATTTTATTGTGTTGTTCAATACGATAACCATAGCATTCAACTACATGATTCATTGGCCATGCTGTAATACGAAACTCTCCATCATCAAATACAAGTCCAGTTTTAATTTCAATAATTTCTAAAGGAAAAGTAGTGAATGAACCACTTATTCTTAAAGCCGTTTCAATAAAGAGGCGAATACCTTTTGGTCCATAAATAGTAATTGGTTTTAGTATTTTTGCCATAGAACGACTAGTCAACAATCCAGGCAAGCCAAAAATATGATCACCATGCAAGTGAGTAATAAAAATTTTTTGTAATTTACCTGGCTTCAATGAGGAACGCATAAACTGATTTTGTGTTGATTCACCACAATCAAAAAGCCAATAATTTTCAGTATCACCATGTTTAGATACTATTAAAACAATGGCTGTTGCATTGCGTTGTAAGCTAGGAGCACCTGCACCAGTACCAAGAAAAATCAATTGCATATTATATATCCTAATATTAGTAAAGAAAAAGTTAATTATCTTGATATTATGCAAGTGAAAACTATAGTAGGATATTTTTTAATTTAATATTTATGGCCAATAACGATTAAGTGCTTGCCATGCTTGTTGAGCTACGACTTCTGTTAACTTCTCTTGTAATACATCATTAAAAACTTCAATACCAACAGGTCCACTATAACCAACACTTTTTAACTTATCAATAAAATTTTCAACTTTAATAATTCCATCACCAGGTAATAAACGCTGATGCCGTGCAATATCCATTAATGCTCCTTTTTCTTGTGGAGGTAAAGCTGCCATGTCACATAACTGTACTGAATATATTCTATCGGCAGGAATGCCATCAAGTTGCGAAGCATCACCACCTAATGCACAAATATGAAATAAATCCACTACTAATCCAAGATTTGGTTGTTTAAGCCTTTTTAAACGTTCCCATGCTCTAGGAAGAGTATTATCTATAATACACCAAGACATAGGTTCATACATAATTCGCATATTGTAACGTGCAGCTTCTAATGCCATCCAACATAGATCTTCATCAATATGTTCTGCTAAACAATCCTCTCGTGTACTAGCTGGAGCTTGAATAGTATCACAACCTAAGTCGCTAGCAATATGAATAAATTCGCGTAACTCTTCTCGTTTATATAATTGATCACAATCTGGTACTCCAGTAAAATCACGTAAAACTTGTAAATTAGTAAAACTTAGTTTTTGTTGCTTAGCAAGTTGTCCTAATCCAATAGCTCCTTGTGCGCTTGCATGAACATCTTCTCGCCAGATTTCTACTTGTTCAAAACCAGCTGCACGAGCAGCGCATAATTTACGTTCTGGTTTACCGCTTAATAATATAAGATTAAGAAATTTAGGATTAGTGATCATTAAGAGACTTCTTATTTATCTAGATAAATTGGTTTATATTTTGACTGTAATATGTAGAGATAGATATTGATATTGATCGTCTAACTCTTTATTATTTTATTTTTAATAAGAAACCCAATAATATAAAACAAAAAAATAAAATATATAGTTGTAATATAGTTGTAATTAAGAATATTATTTCTACTAATATTTACAGTTATATGTAAAATAAATTATACCTACCCTACTTAAATAAAATATTTTAAAAAAATGAATCCAAGTATTATTATAAATTAAGATACTATATTTAATATACAAATAATGTTATCATCTGGTAATAAAAATTAATTTAAAAATTATTTATAATTATAATGAAATAACTTTAATTAATATTAAATGTATCTTCTAGATAAATAAGTATCTTTATTCAAAATAACATTATTTATAAAATAATGTTTAAAAATATTAATATGTAAATTTATTATTTAGATAATTTAACATCGAATCAAATCAAATCATTTTTAAACTTAATTAATATTGTTAATGAAAAAATTTATTTATTAAATATATATGTTAATAAAATAATGACTTAATATAAATATTAAAATATTAACTAAAAACTAATGAATATTATAAAAAATAAAATTTATATTATCATAAATTCTAATTTTACTTAATAAAAGTCAGCAATTAATAGTAATATGAATCATACTTTTTTTATAGCTGTTAGAAAATACTAATATAATAATATGCAAAAAGAGAAATTTTTAGAAAAGAAAAATTTTGTTAATATTAAAACTCGTAATAAAGTTATAAATAAGATAGTAAATTACATTTTTAATTTCACTTTTTGGTCATACACTATTCCTATAGTAACACACTTTTTAAATGCTCTAGAACGTTTTAATAATCGTTTTGGAAAACAGTTTGGAGCTGCTATTACTTATTTTTCTTTTCTCTCTTTAATCCCAATGTTAATGCTTTTTTTTGCAATATTCGGTTATATGTTATCTTTAGATAATAAGTTATTAACTTGCTTAATAGAAGAAAATCTTAATAATATTAATAACCCAACGTTAGATAAAATATTTAGAAATAGCATTAATACTGCTATTCAACAACATACCACTATAGGTATCACAGGTTTGTTGATAGCATTTTATTCTGGTATTAATTGGATCAGTAATTTACGTGAAGCAGTTTGCACTCAGTCATCTGATTTTTTTGAATTCAAAAAATATCATCAAAAAACATTCTGGAAAAGATATTTAATAGATTGCATGTCTCTTATTGTATTAATATTAGCTTTGATAATGACTGTTGCTTTAACTTCTATTGCCGGTAGCGCAAAATTATTAATTATTAACATACTCAAACTAGAAAATATTAAATGGCTGCCTCTAGTAATAACGATTATATCACTTTCTATTTCTATCTTCATAAACTATCTACTTTTTCTATGGATTTTTTGGGTACTTCCATATCATAAGCCACATAAAAAAGCACTATTTCGTGGTACGCTATTAGCAACAATTGGTTTTGAAGTAGTTAAACTTATTCTATCGCTAGTACTTCCAAAATTAATGACATCACCTTCAGGAATAGCTTTTGGTTCAGTATTAGGATTAATGGCATTTTTTTATTTTTTTGCTTGCCTAACCTTATTTTGTGCAGCTTGGATTGCTACTGCCAAATATGTATAAAAATATCTCAATAAAATAAAAGTAAGAAGTTTAATTTTTTAAAGAATAGTTAGTTATTATGATTTAAAAGTTTTATATTTGTCATATAACTACGTAATTTACGACCAACTTTTTCAATAGGATGATTGCGAATTGCTTCATTGATATCACGTAATTTTACATTATCAATTTGTATACTTAAAATTGATTTACCTAAATCTTCTGCTTGCAATGTAATCATAAAATTTTTTAATAACGGTATAGCTGCATTAGAAAATAAATAGTTTCCATATTCTGCAGTATCAGAAATAACCATATTCATTTCATATAAAAGTTTTCGCGCAATTGTATTCGCAATGAGTGGAAGTTCATGTAAAGATTCATAATATGCTGATTCTTCAATAATTCCTGTTTCAATCATGGTTTCAAATGCTAATTCAATACCTGCTTTTACCATAGCTATCATAACTAGACCTTTATCATAATATTCTTGCTCTTCAATTTCTCCTTCAAAAAGTGATACATTTTCTAACAGAGAATTACTAGTTTCTTCACGCCATTTCAATAATTTTTGATCATTATTTTTCCAATCATTCATCATTCCTATAGAAAAATCTCCTGAAATAATGTCATCCATATGTTTTTTATATAATGGTGACATTATAACTTTTAATTGTTCTGATAAAGCATAAACTCGTAGTTTAGCTGAATTAGATAATCGTTCCATCATTAGGGTTATGCCACCCCATTTTAATGATTCAGTAATTACTTCCCAACCAAATTGAATCAATTTCCTAGCATATCCTACATCATAACCTTCTTGAATTAATTTATCGAAATATAACAGAGATCCTGTCTGTAACATACCACATAAGATAGTTTGTTCTCCCATGAGATCGGATTTTACTTCTGCGATAAAAGAAGATTCCAATACACCAGCACGATTACCACCTGTGGCAACAGCCCAAGCCTTAGCCATTGCCAAACCTTCATTTTTAGGATCGTTTTCAGGATGCACTGCAATTAAAGTTGGTACGCCAAAACCACGTTTATACTCTTCTCTTACTTCTGTACCAGGACATTTTGGAGCCATCATAATAACAGTGATATCTTTACGAATTATCTCACCCATTTCAACGATATTAAAACCATGTGAATATCCTAAAGTAGATCCATGTTTCATTAATGATTGAATATTTTTGACAACTGTAGAATGTTGTTTATCTGGAGTTAAATTAATAACTAAATCTGATTGAGGAATTAATTCTTCATAAGTACCTACTTTAAAACCGTTATCTATTGCTTTACAAAAAGACAGATGTTTTTTAGAAATAGATTCAGCGCGTAGTGCATATGAGATATTAAGTCCAGAATCACGCATGTTTAATCCTTGATTAAGACCTTGAGCACCACATCCAATGATGACAATTTTTTTTTCTTTTAAAATATTAATACCATCAAAAAATTCATCATAGTACATAAAACGACATTTACGTAATTGTATCAATTGATTACGTAAGTTTAATGTGTTAAAATAATTATTATTCATGTATACTCCAAAAAATATTATTTTAAATTCATTCTAAATAACTAAACTATTCTAATTTATAAATAAGTTTGCCCTACGAAATAGAAGTAATTATTTAAATGATATATAAACAATATTATATTTATAAAAATTGAAATGAAATTTAAAGAGTAATTAATATCGTAAGATGGATTAACTTAAAAGACTTAAAAATATTTTTTTAAATTTGATTAAAATCTATTATTCTGTTCATGTTAAACAAACTATATATATCAATTTATTTCAAATGAACACTAAAATTAAACTTTTATAAATAAAGATAAGTTATACGATATGTTAAATTATCAAATATCAATAATAAATTATTTCTATCATAAATATTTATAATTAAGATTAATTTGATTACCAAATGTATTGTTAATATACTTTAAGGTTACTTAATCTTAAATATTAAATATAACTATTAATATTTAATATAGATAATTCATAGAAAATAATAATTTTATATCTATAATATTGATTTATCTTGATTTAAATTATTTTAAATTTAAGTGATATTATAAAATCCTAATAAATAGTATATTCTTAATAAAAGTATAGTATATATTCCTTTTATTTTAAAAAGTCAAGAAACTATTTATACACAATATCTTATTGTCTAATATTGTTATTAACATAGTTTAAATTGATTCAAAATTTTTTTGAGATTGAAAATGTATCGTTAGATTCTTCAATAGAAAATAGATTTTCCATACTATACAAAAGAATGATTAATAAAATAATTATTAATTATCATGATAGTCATCATCATATATAATAACTTATTTAGAAAGAAAAAAACGAAATGATGCGTTATTAGATTCATCGTGCCATACATAACCTAATTTATTTAGATGATTTTCAAAATGTATTTCTTGATTATTCAATTCGAATGCTGCTAATACACGTCCATAGTCCCCACCATGACTACGATAATGAAATAATGAAATATTCCAATAAGTACCAATTGTTTGTAAAAATTTTAATAGAGCACCTGGTGCTTCAGGAAATTCAAAGCTAAAAAGACGTTCATACAATGATTTTGATGGTCGACCACCAACCATATAACGCACATGTAATTTTGCAATTTCATTATCTGATAGATCAACTACTTGATAACCATTACTAATCAATTGCTTTATAATTTCTTTACGCTCTTTAATACCGTCGACTAAACGTATACCAACGAAAATACATGCATTATTAATGTCTGAATAACGATAGTTAAATTCAGTAACGACTCTATTATTTAAAGTACGACAAAATTTAAGAAAACTTCCTTGTTGTTCAGGAATCGTAACTGCAATCAAAGCTTCACGCTGTTCACCTAGTTCGCATCGCTCAGAAATATAGCGCAAAGCATGAAAATTTATATTAGCACCTGATAATATGTGAGCAAGACGCTCATCTTTGATGTTATAATGTTGTATATATTTTTTCATGCCTGCTAATGCTAGAGCTCCTGCAGGTTCTGCAACCGCACGTACATCTTCAAAAATATCTTTTATAGCAGCACAGATAGCATCACTGTCTACAGTAATAAGTTCGTCAACATATTTTTGGCATAACCGAAATGTTTCTTTACCAATTCTTTTAACTGCAACACCTTCAGCAAATAATCCTACACGTGCTAAGTCAACCGGTTTACCAACTTTAAGAGCTGCCTTAAGACAAGCTGAATCTTCAGATTCCACTGCAATCACTTTAATTTGAGGCATGAGCAGTTTAATTAGTATTGCCATACCAGCGGCTAATCCACCTCCACCAACTGGAATAAATATACGTTCAAGATTTGAATCTTGCTGTAAAAGTTCCATTGCTAAGGTGCCTTGTCCAGCAATAATTGCTGGATGATCAAATGGAGGAATAAAAATATAACCTTTTTGTTGAGAAATTTTAATTGCTTTCTCATTAGCCTCATCAAAATTGAATCCATATAAATAAGCTTCACCACCAAATGAACGTACTGCATCAACTTTTATATCTGCTGTTGTAACTGGCATTACAATAAGTGATTTAATACCAAGAGTACTTGCTGAAAATGCTACACCTTGTGCATGATTTCCAGCTGAAGCTGTTATCACACCACACTCTTTTTGTTTTTCAGTAAGACTAGCGATCATTGCATAAGCACCGCGTAATTTAAAACTATGAACACAATGATAATCTTCACGTTTAACTAAAATAATATTACTAAGACGTAAAGAAATCTTTTGCATTTTTTGCAATGGTGTCATTTGGATTACATCATATACTGGAGAACTTAATATAGCACGTAAATATTCTGTACTTCCAGGCATATTAGAAAGAGTTCGAAAATTCTTTATCATTAAATTTTAGCACCCTAATTTAGATTTATCTCGTACAGCACCTTTATCAGCACTAGTTGCAAGAGATGCATAAGCACGTAATGCAAAAGAAACCTTACGAATACGTCCACGTGGAGTATAAGATTTGTCTCCTCGAGATTCTTCTTTTTGTTGACGTATTTTAAATTCATTATTTGATATCATAAGGTTAATTGTGCGATTTGGAATATCAATTTCAATAATATCATTATCTTTTACCAAAGCAATGGCACCACCATTAGCTGCTTCTGGTGAAATATGGCCAATAGAAAGACCTGATGTACCTCCTGAAAAACGTCCATCAGTAATGATGGCACAACTCTGATTAAGGCCCATAGATTTTAGGTATGCAGTAGGATATAGCATTTCTTGCATACCAGGACCACCTTTAGGACCTTCATATCTAATTATGACTATGTTACCAGCTAGTACCTTACCAGTTAAAATAGCTTCAACAGCATGTTCTTGACTTTCATATACTTTGGCATAACCTTTAAAAGTTAGCATCTTTTTATCTATGGCAGCAGTTTTTATAATACAACCATCTTTAGCAAGATTGCCATAAAGTACTGCTAAACCACCATCTTGTGAAAAAGCATATTTAATAGCTCTAATACATCCATTTTGACGATCTACATCTAACGTTTCCCAACGGCAAGATTGAGAAAATGCTTTAGTAGTGTGAATTCCTGCAGGACCTGCTCGGAACATTTTTTTAATTGATTCATCTTTAGTAATCATAATATCGTATTTATTTAATGTTTCTCGCAAATTTAAACCTAATATATTTTGTACATGAGTATTAATTAATCCAGCACGATCTAATTCACCTAAAATACCTATGACCCCACCTGCTCGATGTACATCTTCCATATGATATTGTGGTGTACTAGGTGATACTTTACATAAGTGCGGAATTTTACGAGATAATCGATCGATATCAGACATATGAAAATCTACTTCACCTTCCTGTGCTGCAGCTAATAAATGTAGAATCGTATTGGTAGAACCACCCATAGCCATATCGAGTATCATAGCATTTTCAAAAGCGGATTTATTAGCAATATTCCGAGGCAATACACTATAATCATCTTGTTCATAGTATCTTTTAGTTAATTTTACTATTTGTTTTCCAGCATTAATAAATAGATCTTTACGATCGACATGTGTAGCTAATAAAGAACCATTTCCTGGTTGAGATAACCCTAAACATTCAGTTAAACAATTCATTGAATTTGCAGTAAACATTCCAGAACAAGAACCACATGTTGGACAGGCAGATTGTTCAATTTGTTTACTATGATTATTACTAACATTTGGAGCAGCTGCCTGAATCATAGCATCTACTAAATCTACTTTAACAATCTTATTATGTAAGCTAATCTTACCGGCTTCCATTGGTCCTCCAGACACGAAGATGACAGGTATATTCAATCGAAGAGAAGCCATTAACATACCTGGAGTAATTTTATCGCAATTAGAAATACATATCATGGCATCAACACAATGTGCATTAATCATGTACTCTACTGAATCAGCAATTAATTCTCTAGAAGGTAATGAATACAACATACCTTCATGCCCCATGGCAATACCATCATCTACTGCAATAGTATTAAATTCTTTAGCTACACTACCAGCAATATAAATTTGTTCTGCTACTAATTTTCCAAGATCTCGTAAATGTACATGACCTGGTACAAATTGTGTAAAAGAATTTACTATAGCAATAATTGGTTTACCAAAATCGCTATCATTTAATCCTGTTGCACGCCATAAAGCTCGAGCACCTGCCATATTACGGCCATTAATTGTAGTAGTAGAACGATATTTAGGCATGCTTATTACTCCAATATAAAAG
Organism: Pantoea sp. Aalb; assembly: GCF_009829985.1. NCBI lineage: Bacteria > Pseudomonadati > Pseudomonadota > Gammaproteobacteria > Enterobacterales > Erwiniaceae > Pantoea > Pantoea sp. Aalb. The sequence goes on along the minus strand of NZ_SZZU01000001.1, from coordinate 1,854 downwards.
TAATACTAATAGTACAATACGCTTTGTATAAATTTATTGACTAATTATAGGTATTTTTACTAAAAAAATACTTTTATTATATTAATACTATTTATTTTATTTAGTTTTATTCATTATAATTAATAAAATTAATACTAATTAATATTGTGACTATTTTAATAAAAATAAAATTTCGCACAAATTTTAAATTTAAAATATAATTCGGTAAATAATATTAATTTTTGGTATCTGGTTAATAACAATTAAATTTATTTATTATAATGAATAAAATCATTAATCCTTATACATAAACTTTTTATTTGTTATTTAAACATAAGTATCTAATAATATAATTTAGGTATATAAAGATAAAATTTGATTAATTAAAAGAAGTATAATAAAAAAGGAAATAATAAGCTTAAATTGAACAGTAGATTCATATAAATACATTATTTGAAGTATTTAGTAGTAATTATATATAATTCATGTTAAATATTTATTTTTATATATAAAATACATAAATTTTATTTCTAAAATAAATAGAATATATATTAATTCATAACTTTATTTTATACGAAATAAGATAATATTTGTAAATATAATAAGTAATTCTATTTTATAGTTTTTTTAAAAAAATAACATTAATTTTTAATATTTTAAAATATTAAAAATAGGGCATAAGTAAAATCAACATACGCCCCATGATATTTTAAAATCAATCATAAGTATCATTAAAATCTTCTATAGAATCTGTATTTGGTTTTCCACCAGATAATGTATGGAATCGCCTAGGATGATTAATACGTGTAATATATTTCATCCAGACACGTTCAGCTTCTGTTTGTGGTTCTCTTAGACCGCGACATACTTCTATAAAAGAACGTTCTTCATCTGTTATTGGTTCGCGTTTTGATAACGCTAGTTCATTGAAGGCATAACCATAACGTTCTAAAATTTGAGCTTCTTTAATAGTAAAATCACCATGACGAGAAAAGCCGCGAGGATAATGTTTATTATCAAAAAAACGATTAGTTGTTATAAAACTATCCATTTATTTTATATTCTCCTGATTAATATATATGAAGTAGGAGTATTAGATAAGCCTGACCTTATATAAAACAAAATATTAAAATATAATAATAAATACTTATTAGGAAAAATTATGGATTTATAATTATTGAAAATTTCCTTCAATTAATATAAGTGAAAAATTGTTGTTTTAAAGAAATAGATAAAACGATTATTTACCTATTTACGTACTTAATTTTTTATATTTATTAATGGTTTAGAAAATTATTTTTTATATGTCAAGTATATGTTAATATGTAATAATATTAAGTGAACTTTAAGTCAACTTTAGTAGGAGTATGCTGTGGGTTTAATGAAGATAGTAATAGTATTTGTATACTAATTAAAATAATGTTATTATTATGTTATATAAGTTTTATTCAAAAAATATCAACTAACGATAGTAAAATAATACGAATTTAAGTTCATAACAATACTTTTTATAAATAGATATCTATTTATAAAAAGTACTTACAAGCAGGGATGGAGGGACTTGAACCCCCAACACCCGGTTTTGGAGACCGGTGCTCTACCAATTGAACTACATCCCTTTAGTAATATTCTCTTTTTTATATTGTTCTATTCTTACTTAGTAAAGAAAGTGTATTTTCAGTATATGTTGCCTGGCAGTTCCCTACTCTTGCATGGGGAATCCCCATACTACCATCGGCACTACGGCGTTTCACTTCTGAGTTCGGCATGGTATCAGGTGGTACCACCGCGTTATTGCCGCCAGGCGAATTCTGTTGATTCATGCACAAAATGCATGAAGTATTTTATAAAATAAGCTGAAACTTTCATAAAACG